>JAZQHW010000125.1:0-20880 GCA_045540795.1 Faecousia sp.
TGTACGAACACCGGCAACTACGTCTTCACCCTGAGCATTGGTCAGGAACTCACCCATAAGCTTCTTCTCACCTGTAGCAGGATCACGTGTGAAAGCAACACCTGTACCACAGTCTTCACCCATGTTACCAAATGCCATAGCCTGTACGTTTACAGCAGTACCCCAGGAATACGGGATATCGTTGTCACGACGGTAAACGTTCGCTCTCGGGTTGTCCCAGGAACGGAATACGGCCTTAACGGCGCCCATCAGCTGCTCCACGGGATCGGTGGGGAAATCGGTACCCAGCTTGGACTTGTACTCAGCCTTGAACTGACCAGCCAGCTCCTTCAGGTCCTCTGCAGTCAGCTCCACGTCCTGAGTAACGCCCTTCTTCTCCTTCATCTCGTCGATGAGGGCTTCGAAGTACTTCTTGCCAACTTCCATAACAACATCAGAGTACATCTGGATAAAGCGGCGGTAGCAGTCCCACGCCCAACGGGGGTTGCCGGACTTGGTTGCCAGAACATTGACAACATCCTCATTCAGACCCAGGTTCAGGATGGTGTCCATCATACCGGGCATAGATGCACGGGCACCGGAACGGACGGAGACCAGCAGAGGATTCTCCTTATCGCCGAACTTCTTGCCGGTGATACCTTCCAGCTTGGTAACATATTCCATAATTTCAGCCTGGATATCTGCATTGATCATCCTGCCGTCTTCGTAATACTGGGTGCAGGCTTCGGTGGTGATGGTAAAGCCCTGGGGAACAGGCAGACCGATGTTGGTCATTTCCGCCAGGTTTGCGCCCTTGCCGCCCAGCAGCTCCCGCATGGAGCCATTGCCTTCGGTAAACAGGTAAACATACTTATGAGACATTTCTTGAATACCCCTTTCAATTATTTGTTTTTTGATATACATTTTTTGACCGGAACAGTATAGCACAAAGCTACGAAAAATGCAATTATTTTTTCACATTTTTCCCTTTTTGCATCAAATTAGTCAAAAATAACAAAAACGCAAGGGCAATTTGGGCAAAAAGCAGGCAAACTGTGTGTTTGCCTGCTTAATTCTTATTTTTTTACGCACATCCCTGCTCTGTTGTAAGCTTCCTGCAAGATCTTTGCGTCTTTGTATTCCGGGATCCACAGCAGGACCATCGGCAAAAAGACAGCTTCATAAATCAATGTCAGATAGGATCCACCGGGCTCTACCAACATCAGAAGCATTACACCGGCAAGAACGCTTGCAGCGATCAATCTTCTTCTCTTGCGCTTAAATCCGATCATTTCCTCTGTATAGTTCTTTTCTATAAACTCTGCGCTTACACAGCCTGTAGAATAAAGCCCTCTTTGCTGATTACGCAAAGCGATATATTCCGCCCGGGAGATCTGTTTTTTCGTAACTTGGTTTTCTGCCGCCAGCTCCCCAATAAAATATTCTTCCTTCCATACGATTTTCAATATACCTCTTCCCAAGGTAAGAAATTTTGAAACGATCATAAAGGGAAGAAAGACTATATAACGTCTTTTTCTCAAGAGCGCTTTATTACCATCTTCCATTATATAATCCAGAAACATAGCTTCCTCAGGCAAAGAGGCAAAAAGGAATACGCCAACAAACATCAACACTGTAAACAGCGGAATCTGGGTATTCCCATACAACAGCATACCCAGTATCATCAAGCCGAAGCCGATCAAATTGCTTTTCATAGACATTTCCCTTTTTCTCAGTAATTCCGAATGACAGCTTTTACGATACCCACAAGCTCGGCTTCGGAGCCGTCGATGGGGTCATAATTGGGATTTTCCGGCAGGAGCCACACCTGTCCGTTTTTCCGGGACAAGCGTTTAACGGTGGCTTCGTCACCGATCCTTGCCACCACGATCTGTCCGTTGTCGGCAGAGGGCTGAGGCCGGACCACCACCAGATCCCCCTCCAGAATACCGGCACCGATCATACTGTCACCCCGGACCCTGAGGGCAAAGCACTCCGGATCTCCATCCCAGGAAATACTTCCGTCCCGGTTTTCCACTGCCAAAATCGGCAGACCGGCTGTAACCACACCCACCACAGGGATCTGACCGGGGCGCAGGTTGGTGGCAATGGCACGCTTACTGCCCTTTCCACCGGGACCGGAAAGCAAGCCCTGGTCCTGCAAACGGTGCAAATGGTAACTGACTGTGGCGGTAGACCGCAAGCCTACCCCTTCTCCGATCTCCCGGATAGAAGGCGCATAGCCGTTTTCACGGGAAAACCGTTCCACAAAGTCCAATATCTGCCGGGGTTTATCCGTTATTCTAGGCATATTGGGGGATCACTTCCTTTCATTTTTTTATTATAGCACATTTGTGTGAAAATGAAAAGGGGTATTTTTCCCATTGCAATTTTTATCGTAATATGGTAGAGTTAGTTTGGATTTTTAGGCTGAGAGGACTCGATGCCTATTGAGAGGAGGTGCCGGCTTGGGAAAGCTTCGATACCTTTTGATCCTGTGTGCTGCGGTGCTGCTTACTGCGTTTCCTGTCAGCGCTGCCTCAGGGATCTCACAAATGAATACCTATGCCACCGTCAGCAGTGACAGCAGCTGTCAGGTGACAGTGACTGCCACGGTACATCTGGAACAGGCAGTGGATAAGCTGATCTTCCCTGTTCCCAAAGATGCTTCTGCCGTCAGCGTTAACGGTTCCCGGGTCCGGGCACCGAAAAACGGCGATTTCCGGCAGGTGGATCTCAGCCACCGGGTGGGTAAAACTGCCGGTGATTTCACCTTTACCATTCAATACAGCTTACACGATGTGGTAAATTACAACGAGGCAGGTCTTTTGGAGCTGCAGCTTCCGCTGCTTTGCGGCTTTGCCTGGCAGACGGAAGCTATGGAATTTTCCGTGACTCTGCCGGGACCTACCGAGAATCTTCCAAGATTTTCCAGCGGTTATCATCAGGCAAACATTGAAAAGGATCTGTCCTTCACCACCGACGGTGCCACCGTTTCCGGCTCCACCTTAAAAAGCCTGAAGGATCACGAAACTCTGACGATGACCATAATGGTTTCGGAGGATATGTTCCCCCAGTCCATTGTAGAAAATAAAGATTTTAATGCCGGCTTCATCGCTATGGCGATCTGCGGCATCATCGGACTTTTGTACTGGCTTCTGTTTTTAAGCAGCCGCCCAACCCTGCCCCGGAAAGGAAGCACGCTGCCCCAGGGTGTGACTGCCGGTGAGCTGGGCAGCATTTTGGGAATGCAGGGGGTGGACCTCACCGCACAGATCTTTGCCTGGGCACAGCTGGGCTATCTCCAGATCCAGCGGGGCAGAAAAGGTCAGCTCCGCCTTTATAAGCTGATGGATATGGGCAACGAGCGTCCCCAATGGGAACAGCGGTTATTTCACAAGGTGTTCGGCAAAATGATTTCTGCCGATCCCTATAGCTACAGCTTTGCCGCCCTGTGGCAAAAAACTGCCAAAACGCCCGGTGATCTCCGGGAATGGATCTCTCAGCGCTCCGGCAATCCTGTGATCTTCCGGAGCTTGCTGGCTGCTATCGGTCTGTTTGGCGGCGCAGGTCTGGGGATCAGCCTTGCCGCCGGTGCCATCATCCAATGGCTGGTGATCACCCTCTTCGCCCTTTTGGGATTGGCTGCCGGTTGGCTGCTGCCTGCCTGGTCTGCCGGTTTGTATCTGAGAAAAAAGGATTCCCTTTGGACCGGTCTGTGGATTAGCATCGGCTGGCTCCTCCTGGGCATCCTATGCGGAGATCTTATCCTGAGCCTTTGGACTGTGGGGGCGCTACTCCTGGGCGGTCTGTTCCTGTTCTGGGGCGGACGGCGGACGGAAAACGGACGCATTGCCCGTTCCCAGATTCTGGCGCTGCGGCGCTATTTCCTCCGTCCGGACACAGCGGCGTTGCAGCAGCTTTGTCGGGAGGATCCGGATTATTTCTTCCGTATGCTTCCGGCAGCGATGGCGCTGGGTGTGGACCGGCAATTTGCCCAACACTTCGGCACGATGCGCTTTGCCGCCTGTCCTTATATGAAAATGGAAGTGGATGCCAATATGACCGCCGCCCAATGGTGCGCTATGCTCCGCCAGAGTGCGGAGGATCTGGACCGCCGGGGCAAGTCCCTCTCCCAGGAACGCTTCCTGGGTATCCTGTACGGAATTCTGAAAAACCGCAAATAACGCAACAAACCGCCACCTCACCAGGTGGCGGTTTTTCAGCAGCATTTCGGTTTTTCGGGGCGGATTGAGGCTCATCCGCCCGTTACCTTGGCTTACGGGACAATGTGGGCATTGTCCCCTACAAATGTTTATCGTAACCTTCGTAGGGGAGGCGTTCCGCCTCCCGCTATACCCGGGTTTTTTCGGGGCGGGCACCCGCCCCCCTACACCCGTTTCCGCTTTTTCAATTGTGTCGAAGGCACACCACAATTATTCTTTATTCTTTTTTATGCTCTGCCCGGATCCGGTCATTGATCCAGTCGTCACCCTCTGTGATCACCCGCAGATCCGCTTCTTGCACAGAAATGGTCGCAATGCAACCGCCCTCGCCATACAATGAGAATTCTACCAACACACAATTTGCTACACTTTTATCATAACAAATACACCCTTGCATCCCCTTATGAATACCGTGTTTTGCATATTGCTCTTTTTCAACAAGTAGTTCTACACAATCGTATTCCTTCATCATTTTCCTCCATAAGGTGTTACTAATCTGATTTTTCCACACGGGTCTACAAGCCACCCCGTTTTAAAAGTTACGATACCAATACCATCCCTGCGGGGTATTGCAATTTGAATATTAATACGCTGTCCGTGTTCATTTAGATCCCCTAAAACATATTCCCCTGCAACATATTTTTTCTTTGCTTGACGGGAATATTCCTCTGCCAACCAATCACTATCCTTCTTTGTGTATCCCCACGATTCAAACATTGCAGCTCTACCCTTATTGTGTGGATGGTTTTTATCTAATATATAACTTATAAATTTTTCATTTGGGCTCACGGCTTTTGCTTCTCTTTGCACAGTCAAAGTAGATTTAGGAACAACTGTACAATGGCAGAACATATGTTGGGGCAGCATTGGCATATTTACCTTTGCAAACCAACATTTGTCTAATTTCAGACAAGTCGGACAGTGGGTTTTTCCCTTAGAAATATGTCGCCATTCCACCCAAGGAGTAAAGGCGCTTTCGGGAAAAGTTCTATTATTGCTATTATAACTTGTTATCGGCATTCGTCAATCCTTTCCTGTGGTTAGTATTTTAGGGAACGGCACATAGGCACGTTCCCCACACATATTTTCGATAGCGTCCGTAGGGGCAGCGTTCCGCTGCCCGCTGATACCCGGGTTTTTTCGGGGCGGGCAACCCGCCCCCTACACCCGTATATGTTGGTGCGTGATGTTTATACTTTGCACAAACCTAGTAGGAAACGGGAAACCCGCCCCCTAGGGTCGGTAGCCTGCCTGGTAGGCTTTTTCCGTTACAGGACCCCAAATGCCGTCTGCCCGGATACCGGCTGCACGCTGCAAGCTTTTGATCTGCTCTTTTGTGTAGCCGTGGGTATCATAACCGCTGCCGGTGCTGCCGGTTTGGGTGGAAGTCTGGGTTTGGGTCTGAGGGTGCTCCCGGTCATACCGGGATTTATTTTCCAAAAAGTCCCGGTGATCGGTTTCCTTTTGGAAATTAAACGTCTGCTGCCACTGGCTGTTGCTGACAGAATCCCGGTACTGCTGATAACCGAAGTCTCGGTCATCCTGCGCCTTTTGGTAAGCAAAATCCCGGTCACTGACGGACTTATCGTAGTCAAACTCCTGCTGCCAGCGGCTGTCCCCCACAGAATCCCGGTACTGCTGATAGCCGAAGTCCCGGGCATCTGCCCAGCGGTCATAAGCGGTCTGCTCCCGTCCGTCCAAATACTCTGCCTGGCGGTACAGAGAATCCTCTTCCATTTGGTAGCGGTCCATTGCCAGGCGGTACAGCTCCGGGGCAACAGAACTAAGCTGCTGCATATAATCCTGATATGCCTGCTGGCCGGCAGACTGGGTATAGGTGCTGCCGTAGCCGCCGGTGAGGGCGGCAGACTTTCCCATAGTATCCGCCATTGCCTGCTGACCTTGTTGGGTGTACTGCTTTTTATACTGCTGATACAGCGGATCCTGTTCCATATCGTAGGAAAACTCCTTCCGGTTCAGGATCTCTTTATTCTTAAATGCCATAATTCATCTCCTTATTCTTGTAACTGTACTGCCAGCTGACGGAGGTACTCAACGATCTGATCGATCCGCTGGTGGTCAGTTGTCCCGTCGATATGGGGCAGCGGAATGTCATATCTCACGGCAGATCACTTCCTTTCCTTAAAACCTTCGTGATGGAATACACCTGACAGTCCCCCTGACCTTCCAGCCGCAGGTACAGATGATCACACCGTTTGGGGCGCACCGGCAGCCGCACCGTACCCAGGCTGCAGGCTGTCACCGTAGCGGCGCACTCCCAATCCGGATCAAAATCGTACCGCAGCCATACCCGAAGCTTGGACCCGGGGGTCATTTGCAGGCGCAAATGTAAGGCGGTGATCCGTTTGGTTTCCATCATATCCAATCCCAAAGGACCGGTTTCTGCCAGCCAGGCTACCGGCTGGGTGTCCAGCTGCTGGTGGGTATAATCGTCCAGCTTCTCCTCAGCCCCAGCCAGCACCCACAAGTTTTTTCCGCCTCTTTCCAAAGCGTACAGCTTTCCCTCCTGGGTCAAAAAGCTGCTCACCTGGAGCGTATCCTCCCGGTGCCACAGATTTTTCCTTGTGTCATACACCAGCAGCTCTTTGTCTGTGGAAAGGTAATATTTTCCGTTACATGTCCCGGCAGCGGCTGTGTCGCAGGAGATCTCTCCCAGCTTCCGGGAGATCACCTCCGGCAATGCTCCGTCATAGACGCAGACACCCTCCCGGGACAGATAGTACAACCGGTCGGTAGCCGCTGCCACCGATTCGCTGCAGCCGGCTTTTACTCCCGGGGCATAGGTGACCTTCAGCTGGTACTGGGCAGGATAGCTGCCATAGACCGTTAAAATGGCATTTTCCTTAAAGAACACCGGTCTGCCCAGATAGGTGGCAATGCCGGTAAAAGGTCCGTCCACACCTACGCTCACCCGGTAGCTGTCGGTGGACACCCCCCGGTAGGTCTGCCAGTTGGTGAAGTCCCCCAGCTTGGAGCAATAGATCTCATTAACGAACGTTCCATCGGTATTGATACCGTACCGGCAGCCCCACAGACGGTTGCCGCATTCTGTAATAAAGTCCATTTCCGGCAGCTTCCGGCTGACGATGATATACTTTGCACATTCAGCCGAAAGGGTGTATCCCGGCTCTGCAGCTACAGTCAGAGAATTGTTTGTCTTTTCATAAACCTCACCGAACCAGATATGCTTATCTGACCATTTCAGCGCTTCAGAATCTGCCATTCGCAGCTTCACCGTATCCCCCACGGCAAAATCCAGCCCCACCTCCTCTGCGGTCAGCTGCAGCTTATTATCCGTCAGGGGTTTGATAGTGACATTCCCTTCCCATCTGGCTTCCAGGCTGCCGCTGTACACTTCATTGGCAACATCCTTTGCCAATTCCGCACAGGATACCCATTTTTTATCCGGAAAGATCAGCATTTTGCCACCGGCTGCCACCAGCTTTTTCTCTGTGGCAGGATCCAGGAACTGGGCGATCCCTCCCTGGATATGGGCACCGAAGTGGAAGCTGCCGTCCTCCAGAACATAGCAGAAGCCGCAGCAGTAGCCGAAGCCCAGGAGTTTTCCCGTGTATGTACCCTCGTACAGAAGCTGCACCTGTCCCCGATTTTTCCGGGGGGTAAGCGTGGGAAAATGATCAGAGGTCAGATTCTCCATTTTGGCAAATTCCCCCTCACCGGGGCAGGCTGTCCGGTTTAAGCCACCAAAGGAAGCAACGGTCTTTCGCTGGGCAGGTACTTTTTTCAGCATTGGAAATTCCATCTGCCCACCTCCTTTACAGTGTCCAGGCATTGGCTGCCGGTGTATGATTACGGAGCAGATACGCTGCGTATTCCCGGAAATAGCGGTTATAGATTGCCATAGCATTGTTGTAACGGTCATACTCCCCGTTTTCATAGTGCAGCCGTGCTTCCAGATATGCCGGATACAGCGCCGACCAGGGCTCCGGTGCCCTCAGCACCGTATCTGCCGGAAAGTCAGCATCGTAGCCGCAAAAGCCCGGCACGATACCGTTCAGCCGCTGCTGCTCTGCCACCATATATTCCGCCTCGTTGAGCCATTCAAGCTTTCGTTCCCGGGACTGCCGGTTGTTCACCTTACCGTCTGCCTCCCGGATGGCATTATGCAGCGTCATAGTGTTTCCCCTTTCTTACATACCGTCGCTGCGCATCTGCTCTCTGCGGCGGTCCAGCATTTCCTGTGCTTTCCGGGAGCGTTCCAGCTCCCAGGCAACTGCCTTGGGAACCGAAGATTCGGTTCCCTTGGGCAGCAGATAGTTGATGCCGTTGACGCTGACAAACACATTGGGATCCTCATTGGATGCCCCTCTGGGTACGAACACCGTCACACGGTTTTTCCTTCTGCCATTTATGCTTCCTCCTTAGGTGTTGGGCTCGTCGTCGGCAGAATAAGTGGAGCAGCTCATCACCCGGAGCATACGCTCGGGGTACAAAACGGTAGCACCGTTGGTCTCCAGCTTATAGCCTACGGTGGAGAACTGATTCAGAGGACCGCCGATCTGGCTCTTGTCCTTGATGATCATCTCCAGCGCACCGCCCTCGGGATCAATAATACCGAAAGCATCCTTGCCAAAGAAATAAGTGGCATAGGTGCAGGTGCCTGCCTTGTTGGCATAGTCGCCGGTGAGGACAGGTGCCTGAACATTTTCAATGAAGCGGCAGCCGTGGAGCTCACCGATCTCACCGTTGAAGATCTCCTCAGGGGCGGCATACTTATGGGCTTCGATCCACTCCTTGCTCTTACGCAGATCGTAGGCAACGGAGGGGTGGATCACCGCATAGAACTTACCCTTGATGCCGGGCACCTTGTCCTTGCGCAGCTTGGTCACTGCCCGGGCAACCATATCCGGAGTGAGGGTGCTCATTGCTTCCTTGCCAGCTTCCATCTCACCGGGAACGGTGGGGGTGCTGAGCACAGCGCCTTCGGCATCCACATTGTCACAGTAAATCACATTGGTATTCACCAATAGTGCATCCCGGATCAGGGTTTCCTGGGTTTCTGCGGCAGATGCGCCCATTTCCTCGGTGGCACCCAGAATGGTATCGTCATAGGCACGGAGCTCCAGCTTATCGGAGATGGTGGCGTAAGTGCCGTACTGTTCGATGGTGCCGGTCTTGGAGCTCATACCGAACTTCTGACCGGAGGGGATCACACCTTCCTGGAGCTTGCCTGCCTTCTGGAAGGTGTTCCACTTCCGCCACTCCACGGTGGTGCCGTGGTTGGCAGGCAGCACCTGCTTCTTGGCAAACTGGGCATAGAACATACCGGTGCGGGCATTTTCCAAAAGCTCGGTATCGTAAAAGGTCTTCAGCACACCGGACAGATCATTGCTGCCGGCAAAAGGGGTGACGGTACCGTTTCCGGCATCCACATAGCCGGCGGTGGTGTTTACTACGCTGCCTGCCTCGGCAAACAGCTGCAATGCATCAAACTTGTTCATAATCATTTCCTTTCCTTAAATCATTTTCTCCTGTCCCGGGTAGATCTTTTCTCCCCGGGCACCTGCCGCCCGGATCGCCCTGCGCAATGCTTCCCGCTGCTGGGCGGAAGCGTTTTTATAGTCAAAGGCGGTTACCGCGGGGGCGGTGACTGTTCCGTTTTCCTCCGGGCGCATTGCCCCGGCACGGATGGCATTGGAGATCTGCTGCACCGATGCTGCCGCCGCTGCCTCCCGGAGCTGGCGGCTGTGTATGGCGCAATAGGCTTCCTCCACGCTGACCTCTACCCCCGGTGCGGTAAGCCGCACAAAGGCAGGGTTTTGCAGCTCCCTTTGCAGGTCAAAGCCGGGATACTGTTCCTTCATTGCTTCCCCTTGCTGCGTCAGAAGCTGATAGTGCCTGCGAAGTGCCGTATCCCCGGTCTGCCGGGGTGCGAAGCGTTGATCTGCCGCTACCGCTTTTGCCAGAGCGCCGTAGTCCGGTGCTTCCGGGTCCAAGCCGTAGCCTGCTGCCAATGTACGAAGGACAGGTTCTAAGGCGGTCATTGCTTCCTTTGCCTGACCTGCATCCTTCAATCGCTGCTTCACCATCTCCTGCATCCGTCCGGAAAATTCCGGATCGGCTTTCACCTGTTCCCAGGTCATACGGCGCTCCCCGGCGGCGTCCCGGGATGTATCCTTCGCCCGATTCCGGAGCTTGTCCGCAGGGACACCAAGCTCCAGCAGTTGTTGGTGCCCGGCGGCAGCACCTGTTTCGCCCGTATCTGCAGCTTCACCGCCATTGCCTTCGGCAAACAGCTGCAAAGCGTACCAGTGATTTTTCATAGTTCTTCCTCCATTTTGATATACTCGGGGTATAACCGGCTCAGCAGCCGGAAGCCCCGGAAAAACACAGTAAACAGTTTTCGGTTTTCTTCTGTTTCCGGGCACTGGAAAACAGCGTTCCCGGGAACGATCCGGCACCGGCTGCCGGGTATTGCCTGTATATTCTCCTTTAAGGTCAGCACCAGTCCGGATACGGCAGCACATACCGGGTCTTTTCCCGGCTCTGCCGCCCCGGCGTGACCTGTGATCCGCACCCGGCAGGCACCGGAGGTGATCCGGATCATCGGAGCACTGCCGCCTGCAAAGCGGCTGCCCTTGCTTTCTGCACCCGGGGATGCTCCTGCTTTCCGGCTTTCTCCAGTGCTTCTCCTTTCTTAAAAGAAACAGGGGCACTTACCGGCATTACAGGCGGTCTTGCCGCCAAAAGCTGCCGCAGGCGGTCCTTACTGTCAAAGTCCATCATTTCCAGACACAAAAGTGCCTGGTCTGTCAGCTGGGGATTGAAGAATCCCAGCTTGAAAAACTGCAGCGCCAGCTCATTTTGACTGACCTTGGTGTAAACGCTTTTTTTCTGGGCGGAGATCTTGATATCAAACACTGGCAGACGGTAGCCGATCTCCTGCTGCTGAGGCTTCAGTCCCTGGTTGGTGTAGGACACGAACCGGTCTGTGCCGTACTCACCCAGCACCCGGAACTGCCGGGGCATATCGTAAAACTGGCGGATCAGCTCAATGCAAAGCTCCACGATCCGGCAATAGGCACGGTAGGATGCCAATGTCGCGTCCCGGCTGCCCTTGCCGGAAGCTTCCTGCAAAGCGGCAATGGCAGAGGCTGCGGTGACTCCGGAGGTGACTGCGCCGGTGCTGGCTTCGGTGTTGCCGCTGGTCTGGCGGAGCTCGTCAATGGTCCTGTCCAAAATGGCGATATAATTGCCATCCAGGGGGCAGTGGTCGATCTTCCGCAAAGAAGCCTCATCCACATTTCCTGCCACCTGCACCAAGGGCTGCTCCGGATCTAAAAACTGCTCCGGATTTACATTTCCGTCCATCCGGGAGAAATACCGGGGAGCTGCCCCCACCCGGGCATTTTTCACCATTGCCGTCTTCAAAAGGTCGATCTCCGTCTGAGGATTCCGGCACAGATCCACATAGCCGTAGCCACAGGGAGATCCTTCAATGGGATAGAGAGTATCAAATACGTAAGGGTACTGCCCGTGGTCATACAGACCTGCCTGGGCAGGAGCAGCCTTAGGCACGCCCCGGATATCCACCCCGGGGGTGAAGTCATTTTCCGTGGCATAGAGCACTTCATCCTCCACGAATTTACAGTAGTGAAGCTTTCCGCCCTTGTGATAGTACACATCGATCACCGTTGCCTTGTTATCTGTGGGAACGGTATCGTCATATAAGAACTTGGTGTTTAAGAAGCTGTTTCCTTTCAGCTTGCCGGTAAGCTGGGGATAGCGCTCCTGAAGGACATCCTTGTCCGTCAGCTCCGTATGGAACAGATACCGGCTGGACTGGATCTCCGTGATCCCCGGCTCCCAGTAAAGATTCAGAAGATTTACCCGGCGGATGCCGATATCTCCCAAGCCACCCAGCTTGCTTTTGTCCCAGATCACCTTATACACACCGGTGCCGGTTTTCAGCTTCTGCCACATCACGTCAGAATAGGTGCTTTCAAACCGGTTCTGCTCCAGCACACAGGGAACGATGGCAGAAAGCGCCTGGGCTTCCGGCTTATCCGCTGCCTCCCGGGGTAAAATATTGGGCTCCGGGTAGGCTTCCATAGCGTCTGCGTGCTTGCTGACGATGACATTGTGCAGCCAGCCGCTTCGACTGGCAAAGCCCTTGGGGTCGGTGACCCCCTCCTTTTGAGCTTCCTGGGTGTTCCGGAGCTTCCACCAGTTTTCCGCGGATACGATCCGCTGCTCCGTTTTGCTTTTTCCTGTTTTGTACTGCTGCAGGATCTTCATAAATTCCTGCAGCTGCGTCTTGCCAATGGGCAATTCCACATTTTCCATAAATACTCCTTCCTTGGATATGACGATTTTCAATACAGGGAACGGATCTATTCCATTCCCTACATTTCTTATTTATTCAATATTCTTTATTCTTCAAAGAACAGGAAAACGATACCCAGGGCATTAAAGAATAAAGAAGAAAGAATAAAAACGGTGTCCCTGCGGGACGATTGAAATAACGGACACCCGGGACGGGTGTCCCTACGGATGCTATCAAAAATCTGCGCTGGGAACGGATCGATCCGTTCCCTAGAATTTTGATCCGTCGGCAATGCCCACACCGCAACTCTTCACTTTTCACTCTTCACTTAACTCCTCCCGGTTCCTACTGCAGCGGATGTGCCGGCAGCAGCTTTTCCTGCACCGGACGAACCGGTGCGATGGGGCGCGCCATACACAAATACCGCCATTCGTCGGCAATATGATCCTCCCCCTGGGTATCCAGATCCTCCGGCTTGGCAGGATCATACTGCAAGGCGGGGACTGTCCGCAGAAAGCCTTTACAGGTATCAAAGACATAGCACCGGGCATAGCCGTTTTCATCAAACTGCAGCCGGTAATGACATTGCATCCAGCCGGGGATCCGCTGATGATCCCCGGGGGTAAAGTACACCCCGTACCGCACAGCGGTGTCTGCCACGCTCTCACCCCGGGAAGCATCCCAGATCGCCGGGTCTGCCACCCCGTAAATGGGTCGACCCTTCAGCCAGGGATGCTCCCGTTCGATCCGGGCGATCTCCGCAAACTGCTGATCCGGTGTCCACTTCACACCTTCGTTGGGACTTCCTGTACAGCCGTAAAGCTCTAAGATCCGGTAAATGGTTCCATCGGGATCCACTGCCCACCAGCCGCAGGAAAAGGGCTTGGCATAGCCAAAGTCATAGCTGCGGTAGACCGTCCAGCTGCGCTTGTCACCGGCAGCTACATCAAAGGGCTTGATCACATGGGTGAACCGGTGCTGTTGCCGTGCCTGTTCCGGGGTGATCCCGGCTGCGGCACACTGAACGCTATCCGGCTGGGTGCGGAAATCCTCAAAAAACTGTCCCTCGAACAAGTCCCATTTGCCGTAAAGCCAAGCCTCCTTCAGCTTGGGAGGCAGTGCCTCCAGCTGCTTGATATAATCCGGCTGACTTTCCATCAGCGCCTTGTTATCCGTCACTAAGGACTGGATAAAGGTGTAGTCTGCCGGGTCCTCCCCCGGTTCATACTGTCTGTCAATAAACAACCGCTTAAAATAACTGTGACTGGCACCTCCGGGGTTGCAGGTGTAATAGATCCGCTTGGGGAAATCGTTGACGCCCCGCAAGCAGGCGGTGATCTTTTTGATCCACTCCTCCCGGAGCTGGGTGGCTTCGTCCAGAAAAATGACATCAAATTCCGCACCCTGATACTGCAGAAGATCCTTATCGGCATTGCAATAGCCGAATTTTACAGTGCTGCCGTTGGGAAACCGGAATACCTTCTCCGTCTGCCTGTACTCTGCCACCCCGGCAAGCTCCTGCCGCAGGGTGTTGATATGATTGTTCACCAGCTCCGGGAAGGTGCGTCTTACGATAAGCACCTTGATCCCCGGATAGCGCAACGCAAGGCGCTTTGCCTTATCCCGGATGCACCAGCTTTTGCCGCCGCCCCGGGCACCTCCGAAGCCGATATGCTTAGTTTTTGCCTGCAGGAACAAAACCTGCTTTTCATTGGGCATTTGTAAGTACAACGCTTTATTCATTCCATTCCTCCGGTCCTGCCTCCAGTACAATCCGCAGCTGACCCGGTCCTTCCTCCGGCTGCTGCAGCAGACGAATGTCCCGCAGATCCTTTAATATGCCGGAATACTGCTTAAATGCCTGTCCCGTCACCTCCTCCGAAGGTGTGGCGGCGATCTTCTGTGTGATCTTCTCCTGAATGGAATCTGCCAGCTGCTGCAAGCTTTCCATCCGGCTTTCATAAGTTGCTTGTTTCATATAGCACCGCCTTTCTTGCCCCGATGATATCACACCTGCCCTCTGTTTCTGCAGACCCCCCTGGAAAACAAATTTTTCCTTTGGGAAATTTTGTTTTCCACCTCTTACCTCTTCACTTTTCACTATTCACTAATAAAAACATCTCACGCCGCACAAGGGCAATCCCCCAGTCTGCTTCGCAGACAGCCCCCTTTACACAAGGGGGCCATTGAGGAGGGCAGCGGAACGCTGCCCCTACAAGGGATACGATAGAATTTGCAGGAAAAAGAGATATCATTTTGCACATTTTTACAGCTTTTGTTTGGTGCAATCTTCCAAAAATTGGGGGTGTTCCTTGATTTTACAGAACAAATCCTATATACTAAACTGGTTGAAGTGTATGTAGCACGATTTATGGAAAGAGGGTATATTTTTATGCAGAAAAGAATCATTGCCTGGATCCTGCTGGGCGCGCTGCTTCTTGGCTTTTTGGCTATGGCAGTTTCCGCGGAAGAGGCAACAGACAACGGTATCTATCAGGTGGGTTATGCCAAGGTGGATATCAACCCCTATTTTGATGAAAACGATCACTCCTTAGGCTTAATGCCGCTGCCTATGGCTGGCAACGGCTTTACCAGCCGCCGTTTGGGGGAAAAGGATAAGATCGATGACAACGGTGACGGCAAGATCGACGACAACGACGGTATGTTTGCCACCTGCACCGCCGTCACAGACCAGGCAGGTCAGACCCTGTTGATGGTGTGCTACGATATGATCAACTCCGGTAAGGCTTATCTGGAAGAGGTGCGCCAGCGGGTATGCACCCTGTACCCGGAGCTCCGTCCGGATCGGATCATGTTCACTGCCAGCCACACCCACAGCGGTCCTTCTGTGTCCAAAAGTCCAAAGATCCAGGATCGGATCACAGAGGAAGTCGTGGCTTACAGCGCTCTGTACTACGAACGGCTCATCACCAACCTTACCACCGTTTGCGACCTGGCTATGAAGGACCGGGCACCTGCCCGGATGTACAAAGGCTCTATAGAAGCCAATGAAGCAAAGTGTGCCTCCGGTCCCATTGGTGATACTATGAACCTGTACCGTGCCGCGGATAACCAGGTAACGGTGCTTGACGGCAAGGAAGTGCGGAACTATAACGGTGTGCGGCACTACATAAATGTGATCCAGGGTGCCCAGCGGAGCGTTCTCTGCAACACCAAATCCTCCCCCTATGCCTATTATTACTATCCCAAGACCGACGGCAACTACATCCCCGACCCGCTTTTGGAGGTCAAGAGCTTTGTCAGCGGTGCCAACTTCAACGGCACCCTGACGGAAGGCACCAAATATACAAGCATCTCCTATGTCTATGCTGACGGCACGGAAGCCACCAAGGAAGAATACCTAGCCAACACCGCCGGCAATATCAATGTTTTCTGGAAGGCGGATGTATCTTTGGTCTCCTCGGTGCAGTCCGTATCGGAATCTGACCAGACTATGCATATTATCGAGTTCCGGTTTGACGATCCTGCCAAAAAGCCCATTGCTATGGTGAACTGGCGGGCACATACCACTATGAACCGGTACGTATCCGATGACTATGAGGAATTGAAGGCACAGGGCAAGTACCAGGATCTGGGCTTCTACACCTCCTACTATCAATTTTCCGGTGACTGGGCAAATGCCCTCCGGTTCGTTCTGGAGCAGAACGGCTACCGTGCTGCCTTTATTCAGGGCGCGGCAGGCAATATCACCGGCAGCTCCAAGGGTGAAGGCGGCTCCTGGCGGGGCTATGAAACAGAAACCGACCGCACCCACGCAAAAAACACCGGCAATATCTACGGCACAGAGCTGGCTGAGGTTGCCCTGGAGCTGTTAAGCAGCGACGCAATGAAGCAGATCAACAAAAACGGCGGTCTGATCCAGTCCATTCAGTCTGATCACACCACCCTGCGGCAACATGTCAGCGAAGGTCTTTACCAGGCAGCGCTGATCTATGCCGAGGAATACGATCCTGCCCACCCCACCGGAACTTATCTTTACACCCACACCGACGGTGAGGTGTATAAGATCGCTTCCATCCATCATGCAAATTCCGTGATCAATAAATACGGCGTTACCTCAGAAAACGCTGCCACCTTGGGACTGAACGCTTTCCTTATCGGTGACGAATTTGCTATGGTCACTGCTCCCAACGAGCTGTTTGACCGGTACTCCCGGGAGGCGACTCTGGAGACCCTCAACGATTATAACGACTGGGATACCCTGCTGGATGACAGCTACGGTGAGCCTATCGTGATGGGCTATGCCAACCATTCCAACAGCTACCTGCCCTCTTATGTTTCCTATGAGTACAATCCTTCTTCCAGCAGCTATGTTTCCGGCTGTTATGAAAGCCAGACCTCTGCCTATGCTCAGGGCACCGGTGAGGATGTCATCGTCCACTTCCGTCAAATGCTGGACACCTTGCATGCCAACAAGGCAATTAACCCGGAAACCAAAACCGGCTACTGCCAGGCTTGTAAAAAGTACGTCACCTGGACTGCCCTGTCTACCCTGCAGGAGCAGAGTGATTATATGTATACCGGTCACTACTACGTACCGGAGGACAACTACAAGCTAAACACCAAGACCGTTTACGCCACCAGCACCACCTGCCTGGACTTAAACGGCAATACGCTGCTGGGCAGCACCAATGTATTTGTGGTGGAGGGTGTATTGAATGTCCAGGGCGAGGGCACCTTAGCCGGTACCGGTATCCCCTACTCCGGCGGCGGTGTCAGCGTATCGGAAGGCGGCACCTTCAACCTCTACGGCGGTACTGTGACCCACTTCCCGGAGGATCCAGAAAATCCCGGCTTCAAAAACGGCGGTGCCATTGCCGTATACGGCACCTTTAACCAGTATGGCGGCGTTGTGCAGGGCGCTTATACATCAAATGCGGCAGGCACCATCTTCGGTGACAGCAAAAGCCAGCTGAACTTCTACGGTGGCAAGGTACTCTCCGGTGATGCCAAGGTCCTGGCAGACTGTGTCCTTGTCAAGGGCAGCGTGCTGGTATCCGGTGATGCCGCCATTGACCAGGTGTATCTGCGTCCCACCGGTGAGGAGGGGGATGTCCCCCTTTCCGAAATGGTCACCATCCAGGGTAAGTTCACAGGCGCGCTGAATATTGCTATGGCAGGCAATATGTCTACCCATCTGGAGGAAGACATCGGCACCTGTGACAATGCAGATTTCTCCCACGCCACCTTGAAAATGAACAATTCCTCCGTTTACACACCGGTGGTCAGCGGCACCGATCTCATCGTCGGCGGCAATACTGCCGTCTATGCCGTAACGGACCAGGGCGTTCAGGGCTGCTATCTCACCCTGCAGGCTGCGGTGGATGCCCATCAGGGCACCGATGCGGTGCTGGTGCTCCGGAGAAAGATCACCAGCGCCACCACCATTTCTCAGGATGTGACCCTGGATCTGAATGGCATCAACATCACCGGCAAGATCACCGTAAAGGATGGCGCTACCCTCTACGGCTGCGACTATGCCACCTATGACTATGACATCTCCGACGGTGTCTACGGAAAGATCACAACCATCAAAGGAAATTCTGCTCCGGCACCTTACACCGAAGATCGGGATGTTTCCCTGCCGGTAACAGAAGCCGACGGCACCAGCTTCCACGCAGTAGGCTTAAATATTTCCTCTATGGCACTGAACACCGCCAGCGCAGGTCTTTACTACATCAATAACTTCGATGGCGACAGCTTTGTAAAAGAGCAGATCGCTTCCTACGGCGTTGCTTTGAGTGTTACCGAAGAGCCCACCGCCGAGAATATGGGCGACACTTCTTTGTTCACCCAATTTGACGGCAGCACCTTCGGCTCAGGAGATGCCACCAGCTCTCTGGTGTACGGCATTATGAAGCCTCAGAACGGTGCCACGATGAACAGCCACTACGCAGCAATGCCCATCTACGGCAGAGCCTATGCAAAGCTGACAAGCGGCGAATACCTCTTCGGTGTTACCCGGACCCGTTCCCTGCGGCAGCAGGTGGAGCTGGCAGACAAGTATTACTTCGGCTTGTACGAAACCTCGCTGAAGGAATTCTACACCTCCTACCAGAAAACATTGGTCACCTGGGATGTTCCCAACCTGCTGGCATCTGTGAAGTAAATAAGAATGTCCGATTCTTTTGAATCGGACATTTCAGAGTGTCAAAAAAGCCGCAAACCGTCAAAACAAATATATTAAACAGCGCGCAAAAAGGCTCCCTTGTTAAAGGGAGCTGGCAATTGCCGATATTAGGCAATTGACTGAGGGATTGTAAAATGCTTGCTGCGCAAGCGTTTTGACTTACTTCAGAAAACGACCTTTACCGTACCATCTGTACGCCGACAAGGTCGTTTTCTTCGTCTTTGCGGCTCCTTTGACCTCTGTCAGCCTGCCGAAAAATATGTTTTTCGACAGGCTGAAATGTCCGATTCTTTTGAATCGGACATTTTGTTGTCAAGGACAGCGTTGCCTCTACTTTTTTTCGTGCTGGGTGCCGAAGTAGAAGCTTACCACCATAGACACCACGAGCATTACATTGTCCCCGGAGATCCTGCCCGTCAGTGCCAGTACACCGAACACTGCCACCACCATTAAGGTGACCACAGTTTTCACTTTGATCATTGCGGCTAAATTCTTTACAACCGTTTCCATTACATCCTCCTTTCCTTTAAATCCCGAATATCGTGCTCCGCCTCATCCATCCGCCCCTCCAGCCGGTAGGTGCGTTCGATCAGATGGTTGTGGCGGCTGACTTTTTCTTCCAGCTGGGCAAGGCGGTACTGGGTCAGCTTTTGTGCAGTGAGAACACCGAACAAAGAGCCCAACAGCGTGCCGGCAAAGCCTAACAGCGCAATGAGCAGCTCTGTCATACGGTATCACCCAGCAGCTTTCGCCAGGTCTTATCCCCAGCTGTGATCTCCCCGTCTGCCACACAGCCGTTGTCCTTTTGGAATGCGGTAACGGCAGCAGTGAATTTCGGTCCGGCAATGCCATCGGCAGTTCCCACCTGCCGGTAGCCCATATCATACAAATACGCCTGTACCGGCTTTACCAGCGGGTGATCATCATTCTTCCGGGCAGAGAGGGTGACGGTCTTGCCCAAGGTTTCCGGACCGGGGATCCCGTCCACCTCTGCGCCAATGATCTTCTGGACAGTCCTTACAAATCGGGTCTGCCGGCTTTCGTCCTTTTTAAGACCGGCTGCCTGGGCAATGCCCTCCATGGTGGCATAGGCAACCAGCTTGGAATAATCCTCCGTCAGTATCACCGGGGCATCCGTCTTGCTGTCCATAAAGCCATACTCCATCAGCACCGCCGGCATACGGGTCTGAAACAAAGAGGCAAATCTGGCTTCCTGCAGCGGCTGTGCCCGGTTTCCCTTTATTCCGCCGGCAGCTATCACCACCTTGTAGATGGCATTGCGGAAGCTTCTGCCCTGGCTGGAGCCGGGATAACAGAATGCCACCACACCGCCGCCAATGCCTCCATTAATACCGGCATTGTGATGGATATCCAGATACAGATCCGCCTCCCAGCGGTTGGCTTTTCCGGTACGCTCCGGAATATCCACAAAGGTGTTGCCGGTGGGATCATCGGTCCGGAGAAGCACCACCTGGGGATATTCTGCCGCCGCCTGGGCAAAGTACCGTGCTACCCGGTCATTGAGGATCCACTCCCGGGTCTGGGCAGGATCCAGTTCCTCGGGGATCCGCTTGCCGGGGGTCTGCCGGTAATGCCCGGCACAATACGCAATTTTGAACATACATATAACTCCTTTTCCTTTATTGCACCCCTAGCGTATCATATGTACAGTACAAATTTGCAGTCCCCCCTGAGAAATAAATTTGCCACCGGCAAATTTATTTCTCACCTCTTCACTCTTCACTCTTCACTCTTCACTTTCCACTTTCCACTTTTCACTCTTCACTAAAAAATACCTCCCAAATAACCGGGTTTTGCGGGAGGCGGAACGCCTCCCCTACGAAGGTTACGATAAACATTTGTAGGGGACGATGCCCACATCGTCCCGAATTGCCAGGCAACGGGCGGATGAGGGCACCCGCCCCTACAAGCACGCACCAATATGCACGGGCGTAGGGGACGGGTTTCCCGTCCCAAATAACCGGTTTTTGCGGGAGGCGAAACGCCTCCCCTACGAGGGTTACGATAAACATTTGTAGGGGACAATGCCCACATTGTCCCGTAAACCAGAGAAGCGGGCGGATGTGGGCATCCGCCCCTACATTCGTATATGTTGGTGCGTGACCGTAGGGACACCCGTCCCGGGTGTCCGTTATTTCAATCGTCCCGTCAGGGACACCGTTTTTATTCTTTTTTCTTTATTATTTCTTCTTTAT
>JAZQHW010000126.1:0-5089 GCA_045540795.1 Faecousia sp.
GAGATGCCGTAGAGGAAAAGGGCTTCCGTCTGTGGGAGTTGGCAGAAGCTCTGGGCTTGAGCAGCGATGCAGCATTATCCCGGAAGCTCCGGAGAGAGCTGCCCAACGATCAGAAGGAACATATCTTCCGGACGATTGACAGAATGGTCGAAAGAAGAAAGGAGATGTAACAATGCAGACCAATACAACCCCATATCAAAAGATTGCACTAGCAAGCAGGACAACCGGGCTATCCCAGTATTTTCTGCGTAAGGGATGCAAGGAAGGCACTATTCCCCATATCCGCAGCGGAACAACCTACTATATTCATATTCCTGCACTATTGGAGCAGATCACACACGGAGGTGCTGCCCAATGACAGAAACCCTGTACCGCACAGCCCTGTCGGTAGGAGGACGGCAAGGCGGTCAGGAATTGGAGGCAACACAAACAGAGCAGCCGCTGTCCGATTTGGATTTTTTAATTCTAAACGGAATGGACACGGCACAAATACAAAAACATCTTCAAGACGGAATACCCCTTAATGTGCTAGCGGATGCCGCCAGAAGCATTGTAGAGCGTGGAGAAAGCCTTGTAGATGAACCGGAGGCAGAGGATATACCAGAAGAAAAAGCCAAACCAGAGCGACAGACGAAGCCGCAGCTGACCGTTGATAAGCTGGAAATGTGGCTGGATGACAATGCCATCGAAATAGCTTATAACTGTATTTCCCATTCTGTCGAGGTGGACGGCGTAGACCCCAGCTATAATCCGGAAACCGTCAAAAGCGATCTGCACATAATTGTCCACGATCAGCTAAAACGGAAATACCAATGCGACAGGGGGCTTGTGGCTGACCTGCTGGGCGTTCTGGCTGGCAAACATCGGTATAACCCTGTGGAGGTTATGCTGAAGAATGCCCCAGCGTGGGACGGTGTAGACCGTGTGGAGCAGCTTTATAAAATCCTTTGTATAGAGGATGACGAGCTATCTAAAACCCTGCTGCATAAATGGCTTTGGCAATGCTACAGTATGGCACACAATGACACGAAATACCCCTTCGGTGCTGATGGCCTTCTTGTATTGCAAGGAAAACAGGGTATCGGCAAAACCAGCTTTGTCCGGAAAATCGGAGTATTACCGGAGCTAGTCAAACTAGGTCAGTATCTGGACAGCCGGGACAAAGACACAATACGCCGCTGCACTAGCTGCTGGATTTGTGAATGGGGCGAAATCGAAACCACGCTTCGCAGCGATCTGGAACGGCTGAAGGCATTTATCACAGCAGAGATTGACGAATACCGGCTTCCCTATGGACGGACAGACCAGACCCTGTGCCGCCGTACATCTTTAATCGCAACCTGTAACACGGAGCAGTTTTTGATTGACCCTACAGGGTCGAGAAGATTTTGGACTGTACCTGTAAAGGGTATTGATTTGGAAGCTCTGGCGGCTCTGGATGCCCTTCAGCTTTGGAAACAGATTGAAGCACAGGCGGCTGGAAATCTGCAAGGCTTCCGGCTGACACGGCAGGAGCAGGACGAGCTGGCACGAAGGAACACGGAACACGAAAAGCCGCTGAAGGCTCAACCGGAAATCGAGGATATTATCAGCAAGGCAAGCAAGGACAAAACCACCTTTGTTTGGGCATATTCCACGGTTACGGATTTTAAGCTGGAACACGAATGCTTGCGTACATACTCTGTCGAGCAGATCGGAAAGGCACTTGACCGCATCGGTATCACCGCAGAAAGAAGGATGATGGCAGGGCGGCAGCAGCGTGTAAGAGTGTTACCCCGGTATAATTGGGCTAACGATCTCAAGATAGCACAGAAAAGCACAGCATAATGACAGCAGAAAAGGGGTGTACTGTACTACAAAAAAGCCTTTAATATCAATGTGTTTTTAGGTTTTAGTACGGTTAGTACAGTACATTCCCTTAAACCCCAAAAAAGAAAGATATTACATAGTGGTACACGGGAAAGTTTTTCAAAATGGCGTTTTCTCTGTACTACCTGTACCAATTACACGAAAGAAGGTGAAATGATGACCGATTATAACGCACAGCTGATTGATTTGCTGAATGAGAAGATACGCCGCCTTGAACAGGAAAAAGACAGGCAAAGAAAAGAAATCAACCGTCAAGCCAGACGGATTAAAGAATTGGAGAAACAACTGGATGAAGCTCTTTGGAATGATTAAAAGACTATTTGCGAAATTTACCACGAATAAAGGGGGTGTAACGCTTGCAGAAACTGAACGACGAGAAAATTCTGGGTGCATTGCTTGCAGCAGGAAGTGTGCGAAAAGCTGCCAAAATTGCGGATGTGTCGGAAGCAACGATCAGAAATCGGCTGAATGATGAAGCCTTCCGGACACAGTACGAAAAGGCAAAAGCCGCCGTTCTGTCGGAGGCGTGCGATGCCATATCAGCCCGGCTAACGCTGGCAGTTGATACCCTGTGTGAGGTGCTGGACAGCACGGAAACAGCCGCCACGGTGAGAGTATCAGCCGCTGACAGCCTGTTACGCCACGGCTTGCGTTACATCGAAGCAGCTAACATTTTAACCCGGCTGGATGCCCTTGAACAAAGAACGAACAACGAGGTGTGACGGAATGAAAGACTATACAAACCGCTTGCAGGTGCTTGAACGGTTTTTCTGTGTCAAGTCAATTCCGACCTTTGAACAATTCAAAATGAAATGGGCGGAGGCTGACCCTCTTTCCCGGTCTGTTTTGGCAGCATTGGCGGAAAGCGGAGATTTTGAAGCCGTGAGAAAGCCGTGGGAAAAGTATATGCTTGCTGTCCGTGGGTATCTGCTCCAAATGGGAGAGATCACCGCCGATGCACAGAGCCTCCGGCAACTTGCCGCAGAGATGGAGGGGGATGCCGATGAAAGCTATTCTTGAACGCCTACAAGCTATGGAGCGGCTTATGCCGTCAATGGTTACGGTTACATATCCCGATGGTACACAGACCGTTGTGGAGGCTTTGAAAGCCTTTGACATAGCCGTAAATAACGGGAAAGCCACATTCTCTGTCCCCAATAATCGAGCTATGGAAACCCTCTTGCGAGCCGTGGCGGATGCCGTGGGAACTTGACAAAACTTGTTAATTTCCCATATATGGACATTTAGAACTGGAGTTGATAACGATGGAAACCGAATGGAAAGTTGATAAGTATGGACAGCGATACCGGGAAACTGCACCGGGACACCGTGAGTATGAGCCTACAATCACATTGTCCGGCGGCATTGAAATCCCTGTGTCCCAGTTGGACGAATACCACCGCCGTCAAAAAGAGGCGGACGAAAAACGCCGTCAAGCCGCTTTGGAGGAAATGAAAAACAGACCTGCTCCCCGAAGCTGTCCTTTTATGGATGGATGCAATAATACTTGCCGTCGTGAAAAGTGCAGGATATTTCTTGATGGCAGATGTAGTATTGCTGTCATTGCCGATGCTACCGGCGCAGAGATCGAAGAAGCACCGGCAAGGGATAAAAAATGCCCATTTTCAATTTATGGACATTGTGAAAGCTGCGCCCTGTATTCTAAAGGTTGCGCCATTGCACGGATTGCAACCGACACCAACAAATGATGAAATGAGGTTATAAAAATATGAGTAAGTTTAACAGTTATGCACGAAAGATCAACGAGATTGCACACGCCACCTTTACCGAATACCGGGAAAAGAGTGAAGCTGTCAAGTCCGCAGAAAGCAAGTACAGAGCCTATCCGTGGAGGGATGGCGCAGACCCTACCTATTTAGCAAAGAGTGCTAGGGCAAAGGCTGACCTTGCAGAGGCAAACGCACAGTTTGAACATTGCCGCCGCCACCTGTTTGAGGAGCAGCAGAAAGATATTGCCGTAATTCGGGCGGAATTGGTGGAGGCTTTGAACAAAGAGTATGCCGCAGACCCCTCCAAAGTGGATATGCAGACTTTGGAACTGCTGCGAAGCGGTATTATGTCCGCTGATGAATATAGCCGTTTGATTGATGCAGCAGCCTCCAGCGGCAATCACACAATGGTGCGGCTGATTGCAAAGAGTGCCGCTGATATGGCAGAAAAGGCAACCGATACCGATGTTGCCCGGAGTTACAGACTTGTTTCCCATAGGGGCAAGGGCAACGATAGCAATGAGTATCTGCGAGCCTTTGATTTTTTGGCTGATACCTTTAACCGCTGCGAGCGAAATTTTGCATTGTCCACCAAATGGGACGAACTGACCTCCCCTGTGGTTGAGAGTTTCTAACTATGACAGGAATATCCAAAAGGAAGCTAGCACAGCTTGAAAAGGTTGCACAGGAAACCCAGGCATTCGCTCCGGTGGCGGCTGCTATGCGATATGGTAAGCGTTATTCCGATTTGACGGAAGATCAGCAGGATATGTATGCCCGGTTTATGGGCTATGGTAGCGGCAAGATATATGCTGCCCTACTGATGCAGCTAGCGGAAATCGGTGTGGGTGAAGGTATGGACGAACCCTTGCGGAAGCCTTCACAATTTAGGACAGAAGCAGAACGAGCTGAACATATCCAAAAGGTAGCAACCGAAATCCAGCATATTCTGGACGGTGATGCTGATGGCTGATAAGTTGACAGAGGAAGAAGCCAGCCGCAGGGATGCCGCTGTTTGTTTGATGTGTACGAAACCGGAATGCACCGGAGCTGCTGCCTGTTACCAGCAACGCAAAAAGAACCAGCAGCGAATATATCAAGCTGACCGGAGATCGGCAGAGCGTGCCTTGAATGCGTTTTACAATGCAATGTGGGAACAGGAACGGCGTGAACGGTTGAACGCAGCACACAAGGCTTTCCACGAACAGAGAGCCAAAAAAGAATAATCCTTCCTTTGCACATTCGGTGCAGAGTTTCTCCTTTAGGGAAGCCGTCTGGCGTTTGCTGGGCGGCTTTTCTCATACCCTAAAAAACCACCACAAAACCACTACCTACAACAGAAACCACTACACAACAAGCTACAACAGGCAATAGCAATTTACAGTAAAAAGTTTTGAAAACAAATATAAAACCTTTTATAATACAGGATTATACAACAAGAAAAGTTAGAACACAACAGGCTATATTGTTTTGGTAAGGATGAGGTCGCC
>JAZQHW010000127.1:0-3906 GCA_045540795.1 Faecousia sp.
CAACCTCGTAGGCATCCACGGATATGTCCGATGGCTTGTATGCCTTTTCACCTGCCCAGATTTCGATCGGGACACCCAGTGTTTCTGACAGACGCATTGCCAATGGTAATGGTGCGTCTTTCATTCTTCTGAAAATAATTAACCTTATCTGATTATCGGTTAATCCGGTCACTCTTACAAGACCCGGAATGTCCAATCCCATATCCATCGTAACATCGATGAATATTTTGTAGAAAGGTTTTTCCTTGTTGGGGGATATAAGAGCGTTATATACGGCTTCACTCTCCGTATCACCCAAAAGGTAATCAACTGAGACACGAAGGATCTTTGCGTATTTCTGAACCTGTTCAATTTTTGGAGATCGCTGCTCCAATTCATAAAGGCTCAGTATTTGTTTTGAGATGCCAAGTACTTTAGCAAATTCACTCTGCGAGAGCCCCTTTTCTCTGCGGATCTCGCGGAGCCGTTCTCCAAAAGTTGAATAATGCATTTCAACGGGTATTTCATCAGGCAAAAACTGTTCTTTATCGTTGCTGTTCATTACGAATCAAGCCCCCTTTTTGGTTAGTGCTACTGTATTATAACACACTGCGTCAATAAATGCAAGTATAATTGTGCATATAGCAGAAATTGTCAACAGAATATTGACTTATTGACAAAAATCAGCTATCATTATAGTGCAGTCAACAGAAATAGGCTGCTTGGACTACTCTGAAATTCAGTAAATAGGAGGTGAAAAATGCCAGCCCCGCAATTCGGATCGATCCAAATTTAATTCCCAGTGTGGAAAAAACATTATTATGCGCCACATTCCTGGAAGCGGTGATTCGCTTCTATCAGAATCCGGACAACCTGCAGGCATTTGAGGAATGGTGTGCCAGGAAAGGAGATGCCTATGGATCAAAAAACAGCTGATATGCTTCGAGAAAAATATCCCAATCATATTCCGTTGGAAGTGGCAGCCGAGTATTTGGATGTGTCACCCCGGCAGCTGTCCAAGCTAATTGCAGAAGGACGGCAACCCTTTGCAGCCTTTGGTGCAAATATTGGTATTAAGCAAAAATATACCAGGGTTTATACCGAAAGATTTATTGCTTACAAGATGGCTCGCGATATGAAAGTCTAAGCAGTAAATTGAGAAACAACAGAAGGGAGTGGTACCCTCCCGGTGAATACATATATCGACCATCAGGTGATATGAACCGGCTGAAACCCTTTCATATCACCTGATTTTTGATAAGGAGGTTATAATTGAGAACACAACATTTACATACCTGTCAAGTAACATTGCTTCGGCATCTCGCCCGGTTTCATATTTTGGACTACGAGAGCTGTCTGAAGATGCTTGATACAGAAAATACCGGGGATATGGTTAAAATGTCCTATCTGTTCCGCCCTTTAACAAAAAACAAGTATATTTCCAAAAACAAAGACGGTATCGTAAGCATTTTGGAAAAAGGCAGAATCTATGCAGAGATTAAGGAGCCGTTGATTGCACTGGGCGGCTCGAAGCAATCCAGGCAGCGCGTTTTGCAGGTTTCCAAAATGGCTGCGCTATTGGAGAAAAACGCTGTTCGTATCACAGAAGAAGTTCCTGAAGAAAAATATCCCTACTTTATCCCTTCCGCCTGTTGGAGAGAAATCGCTCCAGGGATCTTATCCACTACCCGCTTTCTTGGGATGCTTTTGGCCTATGGCAGGAAATATGCCATATACAATATCGGGGACGGCAGTATGGAATGGCAGGTCCGGGCAGAAAGCTCTCTGTTTTACACACGCTATGGGTCCTACGAGACAAAGGCTGACGGAATGATCCTTGTATGCGATGACGATAAGCGTGAAAAGATCGCTGAGAACATTATCCGGCAGACGATGTGGAATAGAAAAAGTCTGCTGGACAACCACTATTCCGAGCGAAACAAGCCGGTGCGGTTTTCCAGATCGCCCATTAAACTGCGCACTCAGTATGAGCATGTCTATTTAACCACTCCTGCAAGATTAGGGAAGGACTTGAAAGCAATTTATCAGGAAGAATATTTGATCACACATACCATTGAACAAGGCACACGGCTGCGAGATCCGAAACTGGGTGATATTGAGAAATGGCCCGAGCGCTATTTCATAAATCCCGCATATGATCTGCTGAAACTGGTATATTTCTTTTCTGCAGTTAAAACAGACAACGAACTGGCGCTTAAATCCGATATTGGCGCACCGGGAATCCATTATACTATGATTTTGCGAAAAGGAGATCTTTCTATTATCAAGATGTACCAGGATGTTCTTTGGTCAGAGAGGGTGGATATTTGCCATTATGAAATTGATTAATTCTCTAGACAGGATTGAGAAGCTTTTGCGACAGGACGCACTGGATATCGAGAGTCTGCGGAAAGCATATGAATGGACGCTTCGGCTGCGTAGCCAACTGCTATCGACCATATACGACTACGAGCAATATGGAATGGCAGAAAAACCAACAACGGAAGCAGCCGCGCCAGCGACCTCACAAAGCAAAAGACTCGTAACCTTAACGATCAACGAGCCACTGCCGGGATTGAAGGAACTTACAGCAGCGGTGGAAGACCATTGGATCAGTATGATCCACAAAGCAATCTTTGAAGAGAGCAAAACCGGAATTCCCAAATTTGAAAAAGCATTTGTAATGATCGAAATAACAACCCCCAGAGGTAGCAACAATCCAAAGGTTTGGGATACCTCCAACCGGGCTATCAATGTCATTATCAACAACCTAAAAGGCATCTTTTTTAGGGACGATGATTTTGAGCATATGGCCTGCGGCATTGTTGCCGACTGGGGAGAAAATGGACGAACAACCATCCGTATTTTTGAGCTGGAGGACCTTTTGGGGAGTGTGGTTTTCGGTGCAAAAATCAAGAATCTATGAGCTTTCCAAGAACCTCATAGAGATCAAATATTGCTGCGGCTCAATCGGATGCCAAATATACAGAAATGTGCTGATGTGCAGCAATATACAGGTGCAGAAAGATCATAAAAGCAGAGGGGTTCTGTGAGGGGATTCCGCCCCCGGTGGAATTGCCGAACAGAACGGTGCAGAAAAAGAGGGACAAAACTGTGTGAGCGTGTTTCACGCGAATCACGGTTTTGTCCCTCTGTGCAGAAATTCCTGGTTTGCGAGTGATCTGTGTTAAGGCTAGTCTGCTAAAAAATTGCTGTCGTTTTCCGTACAAAAATAAATTTTCAAAAACCGCCTCTAAGATTTGACAAGCTTTTGAGAGTGAGGTAAAATAAGGGTGTCCTTTTTGAGGGGCGCAGCTAAGGGGTTGGCTGTGCCCCTCGCTTTTTGTTAGGACGCTCATTAATGGTAGCAAGCCGAGAACGCAGATCGCCCTTTTCCTTGTTGCCTCTATTTTTGTATCGTTCTCGGTCATCCATGACGCTTGTGGATGTAGCATATTAACTTGAGTCGAACAAACCGTGACCCATCTGCTTCTTCATAATTTCAGTGGGTTGAGTTACACAGGAGTATATGCTATAATACTGGTAAAACCAAGAAAGAGAGGGTGGGACACTTGGCAGATCGCAGAGCGAGTAAGGTGTTATTTGGATTTGATTTTCAAGTCAATGCAGCCATTGTATTGATGCTTGAAAACATCAATGATCTGGAGTCTCTCCGCCTGGAGAGTGATCTGGAAGATATTGATTTAACCTTGTGTAACGGACAGCATATTCTGGCACAGGCAAAAGCCATAGTTAATGGAAGTACAGATTTTCAAAACGTTCGTAGAAATCTGCAGCAGGCACTAACCTCTTTGTCAGAAGCTTGTCAATCGGCTGAAGCAAAGCAGTTGATTTTGATCACAAATTCCCTTAATCCCCTTAATGATGAGGCATCCAGGCAATTGATATGGGGACCTACCCGTAGAA
>JAZQHW010000128.1:0-11656 GCA_045540795.1 Faecousia sp.
CCCCACGGTGACACGAGAATACGATGAACTGGTAGCCCTGTCCCCCGGCGGATTTGTCCCGCCGAAAATCGAACAGCTCACCGGAATTTCCACCCAGGATCTCCGGGAAAAGGGCATCCCCAAAACCCGGGTCTGCCGGGACATTGCGGAAATGATCCAGGGCAATACCCTGCTATTGGCATACAATGCCCATTTTGACCTGAGCTTCCTGTTCTACCTTTTGCTGCGCCACGGAGATCCCGGAATTCTCCGGGGAAAGGACAAGCTGGATCTTTTGACAGTGTACAAAGACCGCCACAGCTACCCCCATAAGCTTTGCAATGCCATCGAGGTCTACGGACTTTCCGGAGAAGTGGTAAACTCCCACCGGGCAGTGGACGATGTCATTGCCACCGTTGCCGTTATGAAAGCAATGGAAGCCGAACGAAACGATCTGGAACATTATGTCAACTTGTTCGGATACAATCCCAAATACGGTGTAGAAGGAAAGCCCATCGGTTCGGTTACATACAAGCCCCAACGGTTTGATCCCCCCGGACCTTTGTATACCCTGTAACGGCAAACCGTTAATTTTCCGTGAATAATGCGCCTTTTCGGTTGAATTTTCATTTTTTGCCGATATAATAATCCTTAGAATACAACAAAGGGGTAACTTATGTCCGGTATTGGTAATTGGTTTCGGAAGCTGGGTGCTTCCCTCTCTTCCGGCTACCGTCAGTTTATGCTGGGTCGGTACGGCGGTGACAAACTGAATATTGCTCTGGTATGGGTATCTTTAGGCGCTTATCTTTTGCATCTTTTGATTCCCTTTGCCGGGGTGAAGCTGCTGCTGATGCTGTTTTACTACGGTCTTTTGGGTTGGGCGATCTTCCGTATGCTCTCCCGGAACACCTACAAACGGTATGAAGAAAATCGCAAATATCTGCGCTTTATGGAACGGTTAAAGGACCGGGAGCATCGGTATTTTGACTGTCCCCGCTGCCGTCAGCCGGTGCGGGTCCCCCGGGGAAAGGGAAAAATCTCCATCACCTGTCCCAAGTGCCAGGAAAAATTTATCAAAAAGACATAAAATTACCTGCTGCCTGGTGATCACAGGCAGCAGGTTTTCCATTGACGAAATAATGATAATACGCTAAAATAAAGATAGTCTAGGCTGATAGGAAGGATGGTACTATGTCTTACACGCTTTTGAAAAACGATCCTCAGCTGCAGCCCTATGCAGGGGATATTGCCCTTCGTATGGAAAACTACCGGAAAACCAAGGAAGCACTTCTGCAACCGGATCAGACTCTGGCGGACTTTGCCAACGGACACCGGTACTTCGGTTTTCATCAAACTCCGGATGGCTGGTACTACCGGGAGTGGGCACCGGCAGCGGAGAAAATGTTCCTCACCGGTGATTTTAACGGTTGGGACCGGTATGCCCATCCTATGGAAAAGAAAGAAAACGGTGTTTTTGAGTTATTCCTGCCGGGTGTAGATGCTCTGTGGGAAGGCTGCATTGTAATGGCAGTGGTAGTCAACGGCGGACGAGAACTGGAACGGATCCCTCTGTATGCCACCCGGGTGGTACAGGATCCGGTAACCTTTGCCTGGAATGCTGCCATTCACACCCCAAAAAGCTTCCCCTGGACAGATGCCGCCTTTAAGCCGAAAAAGAAGCTGTTCATCTACGAATGTCACATCGGTATGGCACAGGAAGATGGCAAGGTAGGCACTTATAATGAGTTCCGGGAGCATATTCTTCCCCGGATCCGGGACTTAGGCTACAACACCATTCAAATTATGGCAGTGATGGAGCATCCCTATTATGCTTCCTTCGGCTATCAGGTTACCAATTTCTTTGCCGCATCCTCCCGGTTCGGCACACCGGAGGAGCTGAAAGCATTGGTGGACACTGCCCACAAAATGGGCATTGCCGTACTGCTGGATGTTGTCCATTCCCACGCCTGCAAAAATACCCGGGAGGGTATCAACGAATTTGACGGCACGGATTATCAGTTCTTCCACAGCGGCAGCCGGGGCGAACATTCCGCCTGGGGCACAAAATGCTTCAACTATGGCAAGCACGAGGTCATCCACTTCCTCCTGTCCAATTTAAAATTTTGGCAGGAAGAATACCACTTTGACGGCTTCCGCTTTGACGGTGTCACCTCGATGCTCTATCTGGATCACGGTCTTGGCACCAGTTTTGACCACCCCGGTAAGTATTTCTCTATGAATACAGACATTGATGCAGTAACCTATCTGCAGCTTGCCTGTGAGATGGTCCGGCAGGTAAACCCCAATGCCATTATGATCGCAGAGGATATGTCTGCAATGCCCGGTATGTGCCAGCCCACCAAGGACGGCGGTGTAGGCTTTGATTACCGGCTGGCAATGGGCGAGCCGGATATGTGGATCCGCCTTTTGAAGGACACACCGGACGAATACTGGGATCTGAACAATATCTATTACGAGCTTGCCAACCGCAGACCCAAGGAAAAGGTCATTGGCTACTGCGAATCCCATGATCAGGCTTTGGTGGGAGATAAGACCATTATGTTCCGCCTTTGCGACCAGGAAATGTACTGGTCTATGCACCGGGACGATCCAAATCCTGTGATCAACCGGGGAATGGCGCTGCACAAGCTGCTACGGCTGTTCACAATGACCTTGGGTGGCGAAGGCTATCTGACCTTTATGGGTAACGAATTCGGTCATCCGGAATGGATCGATTTCCCCCGGGAGGGTAACGGCTGGAGCTATCATTACTGCCGGCGGCAATGGAGTCTTTCCGACAACCCGGAGCTGAAGTATCCCTATTTGAAAGCCTTTGAAAAGGCAATGGTGGATATGGCAAAAAAGAACCGGGTCATTGGCGGACGGGATATCCAGCTTTCTCTGGACAACACTGCCAAAACACTGGTCTATCAAAAAGGCGGTGGAATCTTTGCCTTTAATTTCCATCCGGTAAACTCCTATGACGGACTTTGGCTGACAATGCCGGAGGCTGGCGATTATCAGGTGATTATGTCCTCGGATGACTACTGCTTCGGCGGTGAGGGACGGATCTGGCATCAGTCCTATACCACCCAGCCGGGACCTGATGGCAAGCCTGCCATTCGCCTGTATCTTCCCAGCCGCACCGCCGTGGTGTTAAAACAAATTAAATAACAAAAGAGGGTATCTCAGAAAATGAACTGAGATACCCTCTGTTTTGTAGGGTGCGTGCCTATGTGCCGCACCTAAACTGCTTTTTTACGGGATTTTTCCGGAATGACACACAGGTCATTCCCTACATATGCATTTTGAAACAACTTCTTTACATTTCAGGCAGCTGTTCCTGTGCCAGCTGTACATACAGCTCCGCATCTTCCCGGATGTAATCCAGCTGTTCCTGGGTCAAAGACTTTGCCACCACTGCCGGATTGCCTAAGATCAGCGACCCTGCCGGGGCATTCATCTTTCCGGTAACCACAGCACCGGCACCCACCAGACAGTTTTCCCCGATCACCGCACCGTTAAGCACAATCGCACCCATACCAATAACGCAGTGATCTCCCACGGTGCAGCCGTGGAGAATGGCACCGTGTCCTACAGTGCAGCCGGTGCCTACCGTGATTTCCTCGTGGAGCACCGCATTGTCCTGAATATTGCTGCCGGCACCGATACGGATCGTGCCCCGGTCAGCCCGAAGCACTGCGCCATACCAGACGCTTGCCTCCTTTTCCAGAATCACCGCACCCACAACGGTTGCATTGGGTGCCACATAGGCACCGGTCATTACAGGCTGTTTCATACTTGTTACTCCTTAAAGTCCAACACTTTTCCCGTTGCGTCATCGATTAGGAAAACATATTTATCTTCTTCGCAATAAATGATGACCTCATACCCTTCTTCTGTCTCCTCACCGCCCAAATCCGTTACTTCGCCAATAGAACGGTTCAACGCTTCCAGGGCGATCTCCTGGGCACGCTGCAAATTATCCACCGGCGCTTCCGTAGCCGGGGGTGTATAACCTACCTTCTTACTACAGGCAGTCAGCAGCGTCGCTGCCAAAACCACTGCTAATACCAAGCCAAATCTTTTCATTCAGACACCTCCGCATCTTTAATCCTGCCACTGGGCATCACCCAAGGGATAGTAGCTTTTGTTTACGTGCCGGAAATGGAAGGTAGTAAGATCACCGCTTGCCATTCCTGGAGATTCACAGGGCACAATACCCTTCACTTTATCTGCCCACCAGCCCTTGAAATGCTGAGCAGACTTGATGGCAACCAGCCGGCAATGCTGCCAATCCACACCCAGTGTCCGGAAAGGACCGTCATCAAAAGACTGGGTACGGGAGCCTGCCACACCGTTTACCGTGCCGCCGCCTACAACGATAGTCACATTGCCAACCACCAGACTGACCGCATAACCAATGGTGATTTTTTTACCAAACCCCATAGGGGACTGCTGGATAAAATAGCCGTCAGAAATCCCCTTCACATAAGCATCCCGCAATTCAACAGGTGCTCCGTGGAAGGTGTCACTTTTTCCCCCCAGACGGCAGGAAATCGTTGCGCCCACACCGGCTGCCATAGCCTGCTCCACCACTTCCGGATCATAAATAAAACCAAAAGCCGCAGGCACATTCCGCCCCAGAAGCTCCCTAAGCAAATGGGTGCCGTCACCGGGGGTGCCGCTGCCGGGATTGTCCGAAGCTTCATTAATAAGGATCGGTCCTTCTCCCATAGACAGGGCAATATCCACCGCCTCCTCAGCAGAGTGCAGCGGTGCCTGGAAATCCCTCCGCCGGGACCAAAGATACCGGGCGACCTCCAAGGCATTTTTGTCTGCCGCCTCCTGCGTCTTTGCCATTGTCACAACGCTGACGCTGCTGCTGGGCACATCGGCGTAAGGGAACCCCTGGAAAAAGGATAACTGGATAAGCTCCGGTTCTGTCTGCTCCCGGTTGCGGCAAAACTGCAATGCATCATAACCGGCACCTGCTGTGGTCGTGCCCTCTGCCGGCACCATCAGCCAGGGGAGCTTTATCAGCTTTTTACAGGGTTTATAGTCATTTCTGATCATATCACACAGGATCCGGAACATATTCCGTCCCTGGTCATATTCATCAATATGGGGATACTCCTTGCAGCCGATCAAAAGATCTGCCAGCTGCACCATCTCCGGTGTGATATTGCCGTGAAGATCTAAAGCCATACCAATGGGGATCTCATATCCCAAAGCATCACGGATCGCTGCCAAAAACTCTCCTTCTATATCCGGATGTCTCTCTGCTGCGGAAGCACCGTGCATAAACATAGCAATGCCGTCCAACGGCTGCTCCGCATTTGCCTGCACCAAAAGCTCTACGATCCGGTCCCGGCACAGATCCACCCCTTCCGGCACACACGGACCGGAAGGCTTCAGAGAAGTCTGGCGAATGGGCACCGCTTCCACGCCCTGAGCTGCCGCTTCATCAAAATATCCGCCTACATAGGAATGGCTGCCGGTAAAACGTTTGCGCATAACCTCTTTTTCCACCGTTGCCATTTCGATTTGTTCCATATCCATTTTCACAGAACCAAACATATTGGTTTCGTGACAAAATCCGCAAATAGCGATCCGCATAATTCCTTCATCTCCTATGCCCATAGAATACCACAACTGTTACCGTTTTGCAAGGCAAAGAAAAAGCTGCCCACCCTTACGGGCAGGCAGCTTCCGGGGACTAACCCCTCTTTTTTCGTTGCCAGTCTTTCACCGGCAATATATCTGTCCCTTTTTTGGGGGAGGAGACCCCGCTCACCCGGTCACGGTGACAAAAGGAAACAGATATCTCCCATATGTTAAAAAGGGGATTACAATGTAAGGCTGGGTGCGGTGTACACTCTGGCAGCATACTCCTGATCCAGCAGATACAGACCCTTGGGATCTGAGCCAAAAAGCTTATAACGATTGACCATAGTATCCGCAGAGTCCTCTTCCTCCATCTGCTCATCCACAAACCAATCTAAGAATTTCATCGTCCGGTAATCCTTCGCCTGGTGCGCTTCGTGATAGATGGCATTGATCAGCGCAGTTACATAGCGTTCGTGCTCTGCGGCGATCTCCAACGGTGCCAGCAGAGAATCAAAAGTCTTATCCGGCTTTCCGATGGCTTCCAAAGTCACCGGCAGACCGTTATTTTGCATATATTTCATAAACAGAAGGGCGTGATCCCGCTCCTCCTGCGCCTGGACCATATAATAGTTGGCATATCCGTCCAGATCCTGGCTGTCATAATAATTAGCGATATCCAAATATAAGTACGCACTGTAAAATTCCTTGTTGATCTGATCGTTCAGCAGTGCAGCGATTTTTTCGTTCATAGATATTCTCCTTTCAAGATATCTTTTCCATCAGCTTGCCACAGCACCGGGGAATGACCTGTCCGGCTTCCAGATGCAGCACCTTGTGGCAGATGGGACAATATACATCACAGGCTTCTTCTGCCCGGACAACAGGCAAAAGTCCGCTTTTTTCTTCCATAGTTTCTTCCTCAAAAAAGCCGCCGGTCCCCGGTCAGGGACCGGCGGTAGATTGGTATCGTCGGTTATTCTGTTTTTAGGGGATTACTTGAAGTATCTCTCCAGCAAACCTTTGAGTGCGACGCCGTGTCTTGCTTCGTCACGAGCCATTTCATGGACGGTGTCGTGAATGGCATCCAAGCCGTTCTTCTTTGCGCAGACAGCCAGGTCGAACTTACCCTGGGTCGCGCCGAACTCGCAGTCCACACGCCAAGCCAGATTATCCTTAGTGGTAGCCTTCATATTGGGCTCCAGATCCTCGCCCAGCAGCTCTGCAAACTTTGCTGCGTGCTCAGCCTCTTCGTAAGCTGCCTTCTCCCAGTACAGACCGATCTCGGGATAACCTTCCCGATGTGCGATCCGTGCCATGCACAGGTACATACCCACCTCAGAGCATTCGCCCTGGAAGTTTGCCATCAGCTGATCGAAAATGTACTTCTTATCCTCTTCGCTGATGTCGGGGTTATTCTTAACAGTCTGAGCGTAAACGCCGTACTCGTGAACAGCAGCCAGCTTCTGCTCGCCCTTCTGCTCTACAAACTTGGAAGCGGGCACCTTACATACAGGGCACTTGAAATCCGCTGCCAGCTCCTCGGCGGTGTGAACATAACCACAAACACTACAAACAAACTTTTTCATTATTAATCTCCTCCATTAATAAATTTTTTTCTTTTTTAGAATCTATGCAGATTCTGTTTTCTGAATACAATTCCGGCAAATGCCGGTGAAGCTTAACTGACATCCCGTTACCGTGCCGCCGCTGCACCGGGCAGCTGTTTCAGCCAACGCTTGGGGGATCTCCATTTGCTCCAGATCAATGACCGCCTCGCAGTCATTACAGATGAAGTGTACATGGGGCGCCGTATTTCCGTCGAACCGTTCCACTCCACTAACCGTAGCAACACTCATTGCCAACCCCTGTTTCTTGAACAAGGTCAAGTTCCGGTAAACCGTTCCCAGGGACAGATCCGGGATCTCCGGCTTTAACTGCGCAAAGAGCATTTCTGCAGAGGGATGGGCTTTCGTTTGCTGCAGGCAGGTCAGAATTGCGTCCCGCTTCCGGAAGTGCTTCTTGCCGGGCTCCATACCTTCACCTCATTTCTATTTGCGAATAATTCTTATTTACATTTAGAATATATCACAGGTTTTTTCTCTTGTCAATAGTTATTTTTAAAAAATCTCAAAAATTTTTAGTGCGAAAAAACAAGGGGGTATCTCAAAATGAATGAGACACCCCCTAATTGAATATTCATTTGTAGGGAACGTGCTTGCGTGCCGTTCCTGAATATGTTTTTTGGGAAAGCCTTTTAGGAATGACACACAGGTCATTCCCTACATATACTTTTTGTGACAGACCCTTGCAATCATTCTTAATCCACAATAGAAGATCGGTAGGCAGGCTTATGCTCCCGGTGGGAGATCACCACCGGCAGTTTGCTGCGGAATCGCACAGAGAAATAGGTATTGGCAGGAATGCCGTTACTCTCCAAAAATGCCTTTATATCAAAGGTCTGGGGATCGTCCTCTGCCGTCAGCATACAGTTCACACGGAACACACCCAACCGGGGACCGGTGATCTTTCTGCGAATGATCTTCCGCTGCATATTTTCAAAATACAGCTCCACTTTAATATCTGCCACGATATAGGTGGTATTGAGTATTGAAAATTCAAAGTCTGCCGGGCGGCCTGTGTTCAGATCCGAGAACACCCAGGTTCTGGCACCTGCATCTTCTCTGCCCTCCACATAACGGCGGTGCAGCTCAGAAGCACCGGCAATATCCGGTGTATAGGGAAGCTCCAGGGGCTTTTCCTTTTCTCCGGTGATCATTTCCTGAACATTCATTTGGGTCATTAAGAAGCGGGTACCCTCCCGGTATGTGGTGAAGCTGGTATAGGAAATGTCCTTCTCCGCTGGCAGCAGGCACACCTGAGGCTGCATCAGCTTATAGCCCTGGATCTGTCCTTCCTCCGTACCGCATCCAAAACCATGATGGGGGATCTGGAGAATATCCACCTTCAGCTCCTTGCCGTAGCGCTGTGCCAGGGAAGCGTCGCTGAAGGAACCGTCACCGCCAAAAAATACTTTCTGACCACCCAGTTCCATTATGAACATCAAAGAGGTGGCATTAATATTTTGCGAGCAGTGGATGGTATCATCCATCGTACCCATAAACAGCAGCTTGGCATCGCCCAGCTTGTAACGCTGACCGGTATGGGGCGTATACACCGGGATTCCCATTTCTGCCACTTTCTCCCGGAACATAGCCAATACCTCTCCACCGGTAATTCCCTCGATACCACTCCATTTTGCAAAGGATTTGCCATCCTTGGCAAGCTTAGGGTAATGCTCCTGATCATCCGCCTCGGGAAAGTTAAAGAGCATTTTTTCCAGCACCACTTCCTCCCCGTATTTTTTCATAAAGGGGAAAAAGCAAAAATAATGATCGGAATGGGGATGGGTCATGATCCAGGCGGCGATCACCGGTTTTTCAAAGGGAGAATCCTTCTTGATCCGATTATACAGGCTTTCCATATCCGCATCATACACATTGCCGCCGTCAATGATCACCAGCCGTCCGTCAGACAGGCGGATCACATCGGAAAGACCGTAATCACTAAGCCAGGTCTGGGTCAGCCGGGGTGTGGTGCAAATCTCACCGGCAGCATCTTCATAGGCAAAGTAACGGGTATTCTCCTCCATTAGGATCTGCAGCTGGTCATTATTGTAAAAGGCATTGATGAAAACGCCCCAGCCATCCTTTTCATAGGCAGCAAAGCCCCGGTGGGGAGCGATCTGGCGCTCTCTTTCTTCAAAGCCCGCTTGCTGCAGCAGTGTGCAATATGCGCCAAAGCTTTCGGCAGCATTCTCCATCAGTACCACCCGTGCCGGTTGATTCTCCTGATGATCGGTATAATTCGCCTCGCCAAAGGCGGGAATTTTTACAGGAAACATACACACAACCTCATTTTCTCAGGCGCTTGCCCTTTTAATGGATAGAATATACCATATCTTTCTATATTTTGCAATGTAAAAAACCTTTTACTGCAGGCTGAAAAAACCGACCTGTCACCAGGTCGGTTTTTATGGTTCGTTTAGGGAGCCACATCCACGATAACATTCCGTGCATCGAAGAGCAGCTTGGTTGTGGTGGTTGCCAGAACCTTTTCAGCCGTTTCCTTGCTGTCTGCCAGCATGATCTTGACCTGGGTGGTGCCGGTGGGCATCAGCGCCAACTGCCAGAAGCCGTTATTCACTTCGTGGGTAGCAGATGTATTGCCGGGATCCAGGTTGATATATTCCACACCGTCACTAACCGGAACAAACTCCGGAGTGATATAGCCGGGTTCCTTTTCCACTTCCACATTGCCGCTGGCAGTAAAGATCTTATCCAGCATAGAGATCAGAATTGCCTCAACGCTTTCCGCCGTACCCTGAGGATAGTTGGTGATCCGGACCTCGTAGTGCTGCTCCCAGGGCCAGGACTCGGGTGTGGGCAGGTAGCTGTGAGATTCATTGGAGCAGGATGCATAGAATGTCATGGGGAACTTAGAGGTCTCTTTAACTGCCACTGCGTTGGTGGAGAAGATCTCAAAGGGTGCGCAGGCAAATGCCAGATCGCCCATAGAGAATGCATACAGATCCGCACCGTCAGTATCTTCCTTGCCATCCTTGTTCACATAGGACTTGGTGATCTGAAGCTTACCGGTATTGGCAGGCTTGAAGTTGGCAGCCTCCGCAATGGCGATCTTGCCCAGACCTTCGCCCAGCTCATAGAAGTTTTCATACAGGACTTCACCGGGGATCTGGGAGTTGTTATTCATATTACCGGAACCGCCAAGGACAAATACAGACAGGCAGTCCAGTCCTGCTTCCACAGTATTGCGCATAATGCCGGGATAATTACAGGTAGCTGCGGTACGGGGGTTGGGATCTGTACCACGGGGGTGACCCTGCCAGTTCATCAGAATGATATCCTTGCCGCCCTCCCGGGTGAACTTAACCAGCTGCATCAGGTTATCCGGTGCGCCGGTATGACCTACCAGCTGATCCTTGGGGACCGCGCCTACACCTTCGCCCATATAGGTACCGTCGGTAAGCAGGTAGTGGCGAACGGTGTTGATCTTTTCCTTAGGACGGGTAAAGGTAGTGAACATCTGGGCAGGCTTCCGGTCTGCCATTGCGTCCACAGCGGACTGGACACATGCCTGGGTCATCTGTTCCCGATATTGCATATCGTGGTTGGCACTGGGACCGCTGTGATTATGAGAGCAGTGGAACATAATATTATCAATGGGCACGCCTGTGGCATCTGCCACCCGTTCCCGGAGAGGCTTGACAAAGGATTCATATGCCAACAGCAGGTCCGTTGCTATAAAGATAATCGTATTGTTATCCTCATCGGTGAAGGCAACGGTGGTGACGTACAGCGGCTCGGTAACGGTGGTGGACATACGCTCCTCAACGGGATCACCGTAACCACAAAGATAAACAGAGTGCTTGGGGGAAATATCACCCTTGCCATAGCCTACAGAAAAAGCTTTAATAGCTGCAGTCCCATCTTCCCCACCTTCAGCCTTCTGGCAGCCGGCAAAGACGGAAACCATCATAAACACGCATATAATCAAACAAATCAAACGCTTCATACTATGTACCTCCTGTTTTATTTTACAGGATCAGACGATCCCGGGTCTTTGCTTATTTTATTAAATTTTCTTTGTTTTGTCAATATAAATAATGAGGGTCCGTTGCCGAAGCAACGGACCCTCAAAAAAGAAATTACATATCGAAGGGTTCCATACCGAGGACGGGGTGACCCACATTGCCCAGGAACTCAAGCAGGTGCTCGGGATCCTCGGAACAGACGGTTTCATCTGCGATCATATCGGTGAAGTTCTCCACACCGTACATCTCCAGTGCGGTAGCATCCAGACGCTCACGAACCTGATCCTTCAGATCCTTCGGCATCCAAACGATACGGCCGGGGCCGCCTTCTGCAGCGATGAACTTCTTGGAGAAGATAAACTGCTTGCCGTGACCCATGAAGCCGGGAGTCTGAACACCGCCACCGGTCATAGAAGCCATATCGGAGAAGCTCATACCCAGAGGTGTCATACC
>JAZQHW010000129.1:0-3019 GCA_045540795.1 Faecousia sp.
CTCCTATATTGTAAAGCAGCTGGATGCCCTAACCGAAAAAGCCCCCTCTCCGGAAGCCTGATCCGAAGAGGGAGTAGGTTTTCACATTCTGAGGATTTCCGTATATACGTCTCTTTCACCGATGCCGGTGCTGTTTTTGGCATAGAAGAAAATGTATGCCGTGTAGTAGTAACCGGGGGTTGCATTTTCATATGTAACATAATCGATATGGGAACCTGTATTATAGGCTATCATTTGAGAATAATCTTCCATATGATAGGTCCGCATCTCCGTCCAGTTCTGCCCGTCCTCAGACCGGTAAACAATGATTTCACTGACACCAAGCTCATCCATCGTGGTAAGATTGGAATCTACATCAAACCAGATCTGAAAGGTTCTTGTTCCGGTTTTATAGAGATCTGTGCCATAGGAAGAAAAGAACGCACTGCCCCTCGGCTCTGCCGCCGTCTGTGCATAAGCAGGGATCACCAAAAACACGCTCAGAACCAAAAGCATACAAACAAAACGTGTAACTTTCTTCATTGTAAACTTCTCCTGTAAACTGACTTAATGACTTTATAAACGTCATCCTTTTGCATATCCGTAACAATAGTACACTTAACGCCGTCAACAGTCCATGTGGCAGACAGGTTGTCGTCATTCTCCAATATAAAATGACTCACATCTGCATAATCATATATCTCGACAGCAGAATCCTCTTTTTCAAAGCTTGTGGTTATATTGGCAGAGATTCGATATGTAATTGCAACGCCGTTGCTGCTACCATCGATAAATTTACTATATACCTTCTCCCCACCAGGCGCCGACGACACCTTCAATTCTGCTAACTCAAAGCCCTCCGGCAGCCACATAGGCACCACCGGTTCCGTTACCCCCAGCCCCGTCACTTCATCGTAAAGCTGCTGTAATCCAGGGTTGTCTGTAGCGAAATCGCCGTTAGCATTGGGGTAGCTTTCGTCCGGGTCTATAAATTCAAACACACTGCTTGTCCAGCGGAACAGCACATCGAAAAGGCTCTCTGCGCCCACTGTCCGGGGTAATGCCATCACGATGATACAGGCTACGGCTGCAACCGCCGCGATCCCGGTGATCCACCTGTGTCTGTATTTGGACTGTTTTGATGACGTTTCGTGTTCTTTCATTTTTTCCAATATTTCCAAAACCTCCGGTGTGTTCACAACCGGACGGTTTTTTTCTCTTTCTTCCAGTTCCTGCAAAATGGGCAATACCACCTCCTCATTGGGATGCTCCTTTTCCAGCTCTGCCTGCAGGATCTGATCCAGCTCCGCTGTAGGCATTTGCTGCCATCCTTGTTCCGGGCAGGTTTTATTCTCTCTCATTCCGATCCCCCTTTGCTATTTTGCATCCCTGCCAAATTTCCAAAATATATGCTATTCTGGAAATAAATTCACTGTTTGTGGGTCTGTTTGAAACAGCACGGCCATCATAGGAAAAGTACCACTCCCACGCCTTCCGGCTGCCGCGCCGCCAAGCCATTTTGATTGCTTCCCGAATGGCTTGCTCCACCAATTCCTCCGAGCTCTGCTTATAATGCAGGGAGATTTCCAAATATATATCTTTCGCTAATATACGTGTAGGATCTTTGCGCTGGAGTTCGATCGCTTTTTTCAAAAACTCAAACCCAACGCACTTTGTAGGTACACCAAGCTCCATTAAGACGACTATAATCGCGCCGCGAAGATTGCAATTCTCTAAATGCTGTGCTAACAGCAATATATGGTAAAGCGTTCTTTCTATCGTGCTTTCCATTTAATTCCTCCTTCCCACAGTTATTATGACATAAGAAAGTGTCTTTGTCCATTGAAGATTGTCGAAAATATAACCGTCCTCCCCATAAAGTTGCTCGCTGGCGGGGAATAAAGCGCCATATAAAAGAAAAAACCGAACCTGCTGCCAACTGGCTTAAGGTTCGGACCTGTATATTATTACTTCCAAAAATCCTGAATGCGAGGTTTCGTGAAGAGTGAAGAGGTAATAAGTAAAAATTCCGCACACAGACGTGTACGGAATTTTCTGTCATTCGTGTCCGAAAAAGAACTGGATGAAAACCGAGATTTTTCTTTTATTTAACTTAATGTATTATACAAATACGAGAATGCAAAGAAAAAAGTTGGCAAAAAAATGACGCTTGTTAATATATCAATACAAAATCCTTTAATTGACCAATTAATTTTACGCGCTTTAAAATATAAAGCAATTAAAACAACAAAGGCAAAAAAGCAAACAATACCAAGTAAAATACTAACAGGATATTCAATAGGATGTTTAGACATTTTGCCAAACGAAACTATTGAAAACCATAAAAAAGCACAAACAAGTCCTGCCGCACCAACAGCCGATAATCCTAACGAAAGTGCTGTGGTTTTAATGTTGCAGTTATTTTTGACAGTTTTGGAGAATATCAGGCAAAACAAGGCGGAAACAATCAATGTAATTCCAAATAAGATTGCAACAAACGGCCAACCGTTCATTATACGAAAAACAACAAATTCATATGTGGGCGTATCCGCACCCCCAATTATGCCTATTGCACCATTTTGAGAAGTATAGTTTTGTAATGTAATAAATGGAACTATTACTCCTATAATTGAAAACAGTGCTCCGGTCAAAAGTGTTAATAAAGAGATTTGTTTTAACTTCATTAAATCACCACCTTGGGTGTATTATAGCATAAATTTGCGCAAAGCGCAACATCATTGGCGTGAGCCCACATCATTTGTGCGAAGCACAACTTCATTTGCAACTTGTCGCAACATCGTTTTGTGTCCGCCAAGGCGGAATGTTGTTGACCTATCGGTCAAATGATGTTTGCAACTGCGTTGCAAAATGATGTTGTGTCCTTGCAGACACAAACACAAAAAGAAAGACACGATTTTCATCGTGTCTTTCTTTTGGCTCCCCTTGTTGGACTCGAACCAACGACCTGCGGATTAACAGTCCGTCGCTCTACCGACTGAGCTAAAGAGGAATATTAGTGTTGGCATTACCTATCTTCCCG
>JAZQHW010000130.1:0-6434 GCA_045540795.1 Faecousia sp.
TTTTGAATAGCTTTTTTAAGCGGATTTTGCGATCCGCTTACTTGCCATGCCTAAGTTGCAGAAAAAGTGCATCCCTCGCGGGATGCACTCATTCGTTATGGGGCTGCGTTTTGGAACAACGCTGTTAACTTACTGACATTGGCTTTTTCAGGGATTCCTTTATTTACGAAAAAAGCTTGTCCCACTGGAAAAGCTCTCCCGGGTCGGTCTTTTGGGGAGAGTATTCCTGGTGACCGATGATATGCTGCCGGTTTTTAGGGATAGCGTACCGGTCACAAAGATCCTCCACAAGAAGCTTCAGGGCATCATATTGGGCATCGGTAAAACCAATAAGCGCCGGATCCAGAGCGTTGTATTCTGCTGCGTTGAGGTATTGCGCCATATCCTGCTGAGAGCCGATCCCCACCAGTTCAATGCCAATGGCATAATCATTCATCAGATCGGTGTACCTGGGATCGTTGCCCCAGGTGCCGTAGCCGGCGTGGTAAGCCACAAGATTTTCCGGTATGTAGCAGCGGACCTCTCCATCCCGGTGGATGATATAGTGGGTACTCACCTGATAATCCACAAAGATCTGCCGGACAGTGTCCATATTGTAAGGGTCATCCGGATCCAGAACGACAGCGCTGCTGAAATGGATCATCACAAATTCCGGCGCAGTACTTCGTTTCCGGCTGTACAGCTCAAAGGGCATAAGATAATCCTTCACCGCCTGTTTGTAAACGGTTTCCGGAAGAATACTGCGGTAGCTGCTGCCGCAGCTATCGCACAGATGCAGCAGCTCTCCCAGCCCGTCAATGGCGGCGGAGTAGTTATGCTCCAATGCTGCAACCGGTTCGCCGGTATAGGCATCCCCGCAGACGCAGCGATACTCCGTGAAGCCGGCATCGACGCAGGTGGGCGGGATCACGGTAGAGGTATACCGGTGCTGGTGAAAACATCCGGTCAGACAGACCAAAAGCGCACCCATAAGAATCGGGAAGCTGTATTTCTTTCTAAGCATAATGATCCCAACTTTTCTAATATGTAGACACAAAAATCAAATATTCAGCAGACGGGCGGATAGCATAGACACAGAGCTGCCCACTGTCTTTTGGAGATGTGGATTAACCGTTTTGATATGTTCTGCTGTACACCTCGCACTCCCAAGGCAGCCACTGGCTGCGTTCCAGGGAAGGCGCGGTGTCCGGGTAATTGGTAAGGATCCGCTCCCACTGATATTTTTTCAGTTCTACCGGCAGTTCCACCGCTGCCGCTGCATCGCCTTTGTTGGCGATTACCAGAAGCAGCTGTCTTGCGCAGTGCCGGGTGTACAGGATCACATTAGGATGGTCCTGAAGATAAAACTGCAGATCTCCGTCCAAAATGGCAGGATGCTCCTTGCGCATGGCGATCAGCTTTTGGTAGAAGGCAAATATGGAATCGGCGGAGTTTCTGTCCGCTGCCAGGTTGATCTTTTTGTAGGAGGGATTCACCTTCATCCAGGGAGTTCCGGAGGTAAAACCGGCATTTTCCGAATCGTTCCACTGGTAAGGCGTGCGTGCGTTATCACGGCTTTTGGGTCCCAGAATCGTCAAGGCCTCAGCCGGGGCAACACCGCCCTGCACCATAGAGTGATAGTCGCCCACGGTATAACAGCAGTTATAATCGTCAATGGTGTCGAACTGTACATTCACCATACCGATCTCCTCACCCTGGTAGATGAAGGGCGTGCCGGGGCAGGTGTGGATCAGGGTGGCAAGCAGCTTGGCAGAGTGTACGCGGTGCGCGCCGTCGCTGCCGTAGCAGGAGACCTGCCGGGCAGAATCGTGATTGGAAAGATATTGCGTGGGCCAAAGATCGTGCTCCATTGCTTGCGCCCATTCCTGCTGCACTGTGCGGAATTTATTTGCAGGCAGCTCCAGAAGTCTGCGCCCGGACAGATTGAAGTGATACACGCTGGACACCTCCTGCCGACCGGTGCTGATGTACTCCGGGGCATTTTTGGCGGTAATGCCGGCACCCTCGCCTACGGTGTAGCAATCGTAGGGACCAAACACATTCACATACAGATCGTGGAGGATCTCGTGGATTCCTTCTTCGCAGGTACACATATCACCGTCCAGAATATAGCCGTTGTGATCCAACAGCACGTCCGGTTGCTTCGTTGTGTCCGGGAAACCCGCAGGCTTTTTGAAACGGGTAAAGATATCCAACCGGAAGCCGTCCACACCCAGATCCAGCCACCAGCGCAGCATTTTGTAGATCTCCTGGCGCAGCGGTGCATATTCCCAGTTCAGATCCGGCATCTTCGCGGAATACTGGTGCAGATAGTATTCTCCGGTGGTATCGTCAAAGGTCCAGGCGGAGCCGTTGCCCTCCCGGAAGCGGTTGCCCCAGTTGTTAGGTTCGGAGCCATCGGCTTTTGGCGGCTGCCAGATGTAATAGTTGCGGTATGGATTATCCTTGGATTTCCGGGATTCCTGAAACCAAATACATTCGTCAGAGGAATGATTCAGCACCTGGTCCATGATCACCCGGATCCCCATAGCGTGTGCCTGCTTCAGTAGCTGCCTAAAATCCTCCAGAGAGCCGTAGTCCGGGTCAATGTCATAGTAATCCGCCACATCATAGCCATTGTCGATCATAGGTGAGGTGTAGATGGGGGTAAACCAGATGCAATTGATACCCAGTTCCTTAAGCATTGGCAGCTTAGAGATCACACCCTGCAGATCACCGATACCGTCACCGTTGCTGTCGCAAAAGCTTTTGCAGTAGATCTCATATACCACTGCCTCTTGCCACCATTTGTTTGTCATAGATCGTTCCTCCCGGTATATTAGTATGTTTCTTTCAAACCTGATATGTAGACAGAAAAATCAAATATTCAGCAGAAACAGTGCTGCAACGATGACCGTCAGTGCCAGCCACTGGCGCTTATACAGTTTTTCTTTAAAGAAAAACACGCCAGCCATGGTGGTGATGAGGATCGTGGCAACGCTGAAGCTGGGATAAACCACCACTGCCGGCAAATCCGCCAGGGATCGCAGCAGGAATTTGGAAGAGAAGAAATTGGGAATGCCAATGGCAGCACCGAACAGAAGCTCCCGGATACCGGGACGCTCTTTTTTACAGACCGCCAGGATCAGACACAAAACCAAAGCCACGGCAAATATGTAAAACAAGAACTGATCGGACAGAGCCGCGGGTCCCAAAGCTTCATAGACCTTGGACATAGCATCTGCACTACCGCCCATTAAAAGCAGTAACAGAAGCTCCCAGTGAAAGGATTGTTTCCCGGCTTCTTTGTTTGCGTTGATCAGTATGATGGCAAGAAGGGCAAGACAAAAGCCGATGATCTGCAGCCAGGTGGGGAATTCGTGGAAGAACAGAACAGACAGTACCATAGGCACCAGCAGTCCCAGTTTCATAAAAACAGAGGAGAGGACAATGCCGTTTCTGGCGGTGTTCCACTGCAGCAGCATAAAGGAAACGAGAAACAGAATGCCGCCTGCAATACCCAGTGCTACCGTGACCGGGAATCCGGAAATATCGGGACAGACCAGATCAAAACCGGCATAGGCAGCGCCCAGCAGTGCGCAGACAAAATAGTTGACGCTAAGCATACTCAGCCGGGCAGAAACCCTGTGGGTGCTGCAGCGCATAATCAAAGATATGGCAGAGCTGCTTAAAACGGCAAGACACAAAAAAACCATCAGGAAGCCTCCAAATGTATTCTTTTACTATCATAGCACAATTTGCCGAAAAAGCAAGAAAACAGGCGGTAACAAGCGTCAATGCGGAAAACAATGACAAAATTCTGCATAGATTCCCCTATTGTCAACCCCTTCAAGCAGAGCGGTTGATTTTTATATCAGCGACATATATAATATAATTAGAGATGTTACAAAAACGGAGGAGAACGATGGATTTTTATGTTCAAGATTTTGGCGCAGTAGGTGACGGTAAAACCTTGAATACCGCTGCTTTGCAAGCGGCAATCGATACCGCCGGGGAACAGAACGGTCGGGTGGTTGTGGAAAACGGCATCTTTAAGATTGGTTCGGTTGCTATGAAAAGCAATGTAGAGCTTCATATTGCCGCTACTGGCGTGCTGTTGGGCTCCGATAACCCGAAAGATTATTCGGATTTTAAGGAACTGACCCATATTAATTGGAAAATGGCACCCCGTTGTTCCAATAGTTGTCTGATTTTGATCCATGAATGTCAGAATACTTCCATTACCGGGTGCGGTACTATCGATTGTAATGGACAACATTTTGTGGTCCCTAATCCCGGAAACCGCATTTGCACCTACAAACGCATTGACGGATTTACACCGCCGAGAGTAGTGCTTTGCACCGGATCTCAGGATATTACTTTCAAAGAGGTATCTATGATCAATCAGCCCGGCGGCTGGTCTTACTGGATCCATGATTGCGATCGAGTTACCGTGAAGGATCTAACCATCCGTGCCAGCGTGGAATATCCCAATAATGATGGTGTGCATATCAACTGCAGTCGGGATGTCACCGTCAGCGGTTGTGATATTTTTTGCAGTGACGACTGCCTTGTAGTGCGTGCAAACAGCGCCACTCTCCGAGAAAACAAGCCTTGTGAACGAATTCGGTTCTCCGACTGCAAACTGACCAGTTATTCTGCCGGAATGCGTATCGGATGGGTAAATGATGGTATTATTCGGGACGTATCTGCTTCCAACCTGATTATGACCGATTGTTCTGTGGGGGTTTCTCTGTATATCCCTGCTCTTGTTCGTTCGGAACGAATTACTGATGTAGGGAGAGAGGCAACTCGGGTGGAAAATTTCGATTTCAGAATCTGTCTGTTGAGTCTGCCGGTTATCCGGTTTTTATACGATTGTCGGATCATCCAGAAGTAATGATCGATAAAATACAGGATATGGAATTTGAAGGTATGACTGTACGCTCTCCTCAACTGCCGTATATTGAGGGGAAGTCGGGCGTATTGGTGGAGAATGTCCGTTTTGTAAATTGCAATTTCACCCGAACCGACAGCACCTGGTGCGAAAATCGCCCCTGCACCGGATACTTGATGACCCCAAACCAAAGCTATACACCGCGACCTATGACGTTACGATACACGAAGAATGTTCAATTTATCCGAACATCTATCTCCGACGAAGAATGATATCAATATGCGGTCGCAGGGACACCTCGAAAGAGGTGTCCCTGCGATTATTCTGCTACCGAGAGCATATTTTCAATAAAAATGCCGTAGCCCGTTGTGGGGTCGTTCACGAGAACATAGGTCACTGCGCCAACCAGTTTTCCTGTTGCGGTGCCCGGTGTGCGCCTTGCCGTCAGTGCGACTGCGTTGCACACCGACCGCTGCCGGTGGCAGAGGAAGGGAGAGTCGGACACTTTTGTGTCAAGGATAGGACAACAAAAAACCGTGTATTTCTTGGCAAACACACGGTTTTTTGTTTTAAATAAGAGGCTTGTTGCTTTTTGGTATTGAAGTACAGACGGTGGTCACTATTACTTTTGTAGTTCTTTCTATAAGAGCTTGCACACTTAAGATATATGCTGGTCAATGCTATCTGTTACACCGCAGATGTCGCATTTTTTTCCTGTTATTACAGTTTCGGTATAGGCTTCCTTGTCAACGACCCATACCGTTACTGTTTCATAAACCCATTCTTCTACCACATCATAACGTTCTCTAAAGAAACTACCGTTGAAGTCGTTTGTGTGAGTGCCGTCGAAATGGGAATAATACTCGTCCGTTGTTGTATAGGTGGGGCTGTTATAGCCACACAGCCAGCATCTATACTTTTGCACTTTTTTTGCATCCTGCACATCTTCGTAATGTCCTTGCTCCTCGTGGTGCACGGTTTCGGTAATATTATTCCAGCTATGCCCCAATGCTGTTCCACTTTTCATGCCGCACACGCTGCACATCTCGGGCGTTGTACAAGTAGCAGCAGTATATGAATGCCCTAATGCTGTTCCACTTGTCGTGCCGCACACGCTGCACATCTCGGGCATTGTACAAGTAGCAGCAGTATATGAATGCCCCAGTGCCTCTCCATTAATCTGTCCACAGATAGTGCAAGTCTTAGGCGCTGTACAGGAAGCATTTTTCCAAGAGTGGCTTATCACACTACCTGTGGTTGTGCCACATTTTGTGCAGGTTTTGGGTTTTGTGCACGTAGCGTCTTTCCATGCATGGTCCGCTGCGCCACCTGTAGTTGCACCGCAATTATTACAGGTTTGAGGTGCTGTGCAAGTAGCCGCACTGTAGGAATGTCCCAACGCAGAGCCGCTTGTTTTACCGCAAAGGGTACAGATTTGAGGTTTTGTACATGTTGCAGCTGCATAATTGTGAGAGCACACAGTGGAGGGGTGTTTTTCAGGCGGGTTCGTTACAGGGGGCTGTGTTTCGGGAGGTTGCGTTACAGGAGGTTGCGTTAC
>JAZQHW010000131.1:0-11015 GCA_045540795.1 Faecousia sp.
ACGCTTGCGCAGCAAGTATTTTCTTGCATTATAAGGAAAAAACAGGCGGGACAATGTGGGCATTGTCCCCTACGAGGAAAAATGTTACTCTACGCTGATAAACTTCCGTTTTGACGGTTTGCGGCTTTTTTGACACTCTGAAACCTTCCGGTTATTCCGGAAGGTTTTTAGATATTCATATGAGAAACAGATTATCTCTTGAAGTTATCTGCCTGATGTTTAATGTCGTGTATATCGTGGGGTGTTTTATAGGCTAACGTGGCATATCGTTGAGTATCGCGCATATCATTTTGTCCAGTGTTGCGTCAAATCGTTATTTTATGGCATAAAGGAAAACCCAGAAACCGATGCGGTTTCTGGGTTTTTGAAGTTCGTAAAAGATAACAGATTATCTCTTGGAGAACTGAGGTGCGCGACGTGCAGCCTTCAAGCCGTACTTCTTTCTTTCCTTCATTCTGGGGTCGCGGGTCAAGAAACCAGCAGCCTTCAGAGTGGGACGGCTCTCGGGATTCAGGGTCAGCAGAGCCCGAGAGATGCCGTGACGGATAGCGCCAGCCTGACCGGAAACACCGCCGCCAGCGACAGTAACAACAACATCAACCTTGCCAACCAGGTCCATTGCGACCAGGGGCTGACGAACGACCAGCTTCAGGGTCTCCAGACCGAAGTACTCGTCGATATCACGACCGTTGATGATGATAGAACCGGTGCCGTTCTCATAAACACGAACACGGGCAACGGAGGACTTACGACGGCCGGTGCCATAGTTATACTTCTTCTTGCTCTCGTACATAATCGATTACCTCCAAATTAGTCCAGGGTCCATGCTTCGGGCTTCTGAGCAGCGTGAGGATGCTCAGCACCCTTGTACAGGTGCAGGCGGGTCATGGAGTTGCGACCCAGAGTGTTCTTGGGCATCATACCCTTGTCAGCCAGCTCCATAGCGTAGTCGGAGCGGTTCTCCATCATAATACGAGCCTTGGTTTCCTTCAGACCGCCGATCCAGCCGGATACACGGTAGTAGGACTTCTGCTCCGCCTTCTTACCGGTGAGAACAGCCTTGTCGGTGTTGACGATGATGACAAAGTCACCGCAATCAACATTGGGGGTAAAATCAACCTTGTGCTTGCCGCGCAGCAGGTTAGCAGCGATGACAGCGGTACGGCCCAGGGGCTTACCGGCAGCGTCGATCACATACCACTTACGCTCCACGGTCTCCTTTTTCAGCAGTGTAGTGGACATTATGCGTTCCTCCAATTAGGTAAAATATTTTGACAAATTCAGCTACAGGCATTACAATGTCTGCAAAACGCTTGATTCTTATACCACAGTTAAAATGAATTGTCAACACAAATTTCGAAAAAATTTACGAAACACAGCGAGAACTTTAAAATCCTTTAAAATGCTCTCGAAATCGCTTAAATGCTAGCTTCCTATTTTTGAACGTTTGGAGGAAAATATATGCAGAAATTAGTAGGTCTTGTTCGCCGTTGCGTAGAGGATTACCGAATGATCGAAGCCGGTGACCGGATCGGAGTTGGTGTATCCGGAGGAAAGGACTCATTGGTGCTTCTTGTTCTTTTAGCAGAATTGCGGAAATTTAATCATAATCCTTTTTCTTTAGAGGCAATTACCATCGATATGGGACTTGGTATGGATTATTCCGGAATCGAAAAGCTTTGTAACGAATTGGATGTACCCTTTACATTGGTTAAAACAGAGATCGCATCCATTATCTTTGATCACAGAAAAGAGAAGAACCCTTGCTCCATGTGTTCAAAAATGCGAAGAGGTGCGTTAAATCAATCGTTATTGGAACGGGGAATGAATAAGCTGGCATTGGGTCATCACTACGACGATGCAGTGGAAACCTTTATGATGTCCCTGATCTATGAGGGACGGATCAGTTGTTTCCAGCCTGTAACAGATTTGGACAGGACCGGAATTATTCAGATTCGTCCTATGCTGTACATTCACGAGCAGACTGTGGATAATTTTGCTGTACGCAAGCAACTGCCTGTTTTGGAAAACCGCTGTCCTGTGGATAAACACACGAAGCGTGAAGAGATCAAGGAACTGGTTTATGAGCTTAGCGGAAGATACCCGGACCTAAAGGAACGGATATTCGGCGCAATGCAACGCTTTCCATTACCGGAATGGAAACCCCAGGGACGTTATAAGCCGCCAAAAGACAACAGTTAATGAAACTGCGGTCAAAGCAGTATTTTCTTTATACAATAAAATCTCTCCGGCTCAAACAGAGTCGGAGAGATTTTTTTCAACGATCTCAAGGAATTCTTTTGCTTCCGGTGCCAACGGTCTGGCTGGGTTATATGCACAATAAATTGGCTGACTGAGCTCATCGATGGGGATGCATCGCAGCATTCTTCGCTGAACTGTTTCTTTGGCAGGCATCTTGCCGATGGTGTATGCCAGACCGTTTTCAATTAAATCGTGTTTAATGCTGCTTTCGTTGCAAGGGATAATTTTGTTTTGGGGTATATGCATTGTCTTTCGTATTATGCCGTTTTTTGATATTTCCATAGAAGGGGTATCTAAAAAGAAATCGTCCTGGAAATCTTGAAGAGAGAGGTCCGGTTTATTATACAGTCGATGCCCGGGACCGATATACAGCACGGTTTCAATATTTCCCAAGTATTTCCACTCAAGCTTTCTTTCGCTCATAATTTTTTCGTGAATTGTGCGGTTTGTCTTAAATCGTGCAAATATAGCAAGATCTAAGTCAAAGCTGGATAACCGGTCAAAAATATCGTTTGCTGTATAGACACAGAAAGAATAACGGGTATCGGTATCGGTTGAATGCGCGCTAAGGAATTCTCTGGTTGCCTGAACAATCGGTCTATAACTAAAAATTGCAAAATTTATGGACCGGATCTGTTGGGGCGTTCTCAGCTTGTTCATCTGGCGGTAGGTGGATAGAATGGTATTCGCATAATCCAAAAACTGTACACCCTGGGCAGAGGGGATAAGTCCCTGGCGTGTACGCTGAAAGATGGGAAAACCGATTTCTTCTTCCAAACTGTTAATGCTGAAGCTAACGCTGGGGCGTGATACATATAAATTATTGGCTGCTTTGGAAATCGAGCCGGTACGGTATACTTCCATTAAATACTGCAGTTGCTGAAAAGTCATATGGCACCCCTCCTTGATTTTAGACGATTATATCATACACCCGGCGGTTTGACAATGACTACAGTATGTAAAGTTGTTTCAACATTCGCGCAAGTAAAATTTGCTCTTGCTGTTGTAAGAGATGAGTGTTAAAATTTAAGTGGTGTTAAATAGAAAGGTGGTCTGATAAATGAAGTGTCTAACAGCAACGACTGCTGATATTAACAGCCTGAATGCGATATATAAAAATTGCAGACCTTACTATGGCGAGATGCACGATCACGCAGCTACCGGTGGCAGAAGTGACGGAAAATGCACTTTGGATGAGTGGAAACAGGGAATGGCGGATCTTGAGATGGATTTTGCCACCATTGTGGATCATAAGCAGGTGCGTCATATGTGCCTGGATGCCTGGGACGATACGATGTTTATAGGCGGTACAGAAGCGGCAACCTGGATCACAGACCGTCCCCATTTACCGATTTACAAGGATGAGAAGCTTATCAACGGTATCCATTATAATATGGTTTTTGCTTCCCCGGAACCTTTACTTAAGATGCTGCAGAGCAGACCGGAATTTAATTTTGAAGGGGATGCATTATACGGCTGCTTTCCCAGATATCCCCGTTATACTGTTGCGGGATTTCAGGAGCTGATTGCTGATGTAAAGCGCTGGGGCGGATTCGTGTCCCATGTACATCCCAAAGCTCCCGGTGTTTTACAGTCTGATGATCCGCTGGATTATTGGTTTGCGGATGAAACAGGGCTGGAAGTGATCTATACATACAAAGCTGACAGAAACAGCCAGATCGTTTCTGCCAACTATAAGCTGTGGACAGACTTGCTGTCGCTGGGTAAGCGCGTATGGGCAACTGCCGGAAATGATGAGCACAGAGCACCTTCTGACAAAGCATTATCCACGATATATGCTCACCGCAGACACGCACAGGCGTTCCTGGATCAAATGAAGATCGGTAACTTCACAGCAGGACCGGTTGGTATCCGTATGTGTATCGGGGATACGCCTATGGGTGGTAAAACGGAATTTGACGGAAAACGAGTCATTATTTCAGTTGGAGATTTCCACAAAAGCGTTAAGCTCCGGGATCATCAATACCGTCTGGATGTTATCAGCAGCGATAGCTTGGTGTGCAGTAAGGAAATTTGTTGTGATGAAGAAACGTACCTTGCTTTTAATGCAGAAAATGTACGGTTTTACCGTGTTGAAGTGATAGATATAACCGCTGATTCCCGGATCGCGATAGGTAATCCGGTTTGGAATCTGTAAATACCGGAGGTGGTTTTCTTGAAAAGGATCGTTTCCATCCTGTTATTACTTTTTGTGATGCTTTCTTCTTTTGCCTGCCACAACTCACCTGATGGGGAAGAGAGTGTGACCATCAGCGGAATTGCCAGCCAGGAGGATATGGACCATCTGAATCAATTGTACGCCGGTATGGAAGCATACCACGGTGAGCTGCACGACCATTCTGACTCCGGTGGTCGCAGCGACGGTAAACAGACCTTATCCATCTGGAAGTCGTTTATGATCGGCTTGGAAATTGATTTTGCTACTATTGTTGACCATAAACAGGTTCGTCATATGTACCTGGACGAATGGGACGAATCGATGTTTATAGGCGGCACAGAGGCAGCAACCTGGATCCAGGATATGGGTATTACTGATGATCAGGGTAACCAGATGCACTATAATATGACTTTTGCCACACCGGAACCGCTGCTTGAGATTTTTGAGGAGTTCCCGGAGTTCCGTTATACAGGTGGTGACCCTTTAGAAGCAGAATTCCCTGTGTATCCCCGTTTTGAACGGGCAAGGCTGGAAGAATTGGTGAAAGCTGTTCAGGAAAAAGGCGGATTCTTTTCTCATGTACACCCCAAACACAAAGGTGTAATGGATTCTATCAATCCTATTGACTATTGGTTTGGCGATTATACAGGAATTGAAGTTATTAATACATGTCGCTCTGATCGAAATGGTATTAATACCCAGAATAATTATAAACTGTGGCGGGATCTTCTGTCTTATGGCAAACGCGTTTGGGCAACAGCAGGCAACGATGAACACAGTGTGCCTTCCGATAAAGGACTGTCTACGATATATGCAAAAGAAAGGAATGCCCAGGCGTATGTAGATCAGCTGCGGGTCGGCAACTTTGCTGCCGGACCTGTGGGCGTTCGTATGTGTATCGGTGATACAAAAATGGGAAGCTCCTGTTCTTTTGAAGGACAACGGCTGGTGATCTCTGTGGGAGATTTCCATAAATCTGTTGCATATCCCTCTCATACATATCGGGTAGATGTGTATGCCAATGAGGATGTAGTATTCTCTAAGGAAATTTCCTGCACGGAGACCTCGTATATTGCCCTGGATGCAGAGGATTGCGATTTTTACCGTGTGGAAATATTTGATGTCGCAGCAAACTCCCGTATTGGAATAGGAAATCCTATTTGGCAGGATAGGGCTGCTGAATAACATTTAGAAATGAGGTATACATTATGAAAAAACGTCTGCTTGTTTCTTTTATTCTGATGCTTTCGCTGGCCTGCATCTTTATGATGACAGCGATGGCAGCAGATACTGCGCTTCCTGAGCAGTGTCAGCATTGTAAAACGTCCGTTACCTGGACAAAGCTGGAAAGTGCGGATATCCGTAATGGATTTCCCACTGCTACAGGGCATTATTATCTGGACCTGGACGAATCTGTGGAAAATTATAACTGGATGACACTTACCACGATTCCCGCAGATTCTACTGTATGTATCGAATTGAATGGTGAGTGGATTTACGGTACTACGGAAACCTTTGTTGTTGCAGATGGCGGCACATTGAACATTATGGACCATACCGGTAACGGTAAGATCACCGGTCGCGGCAGAACCAACGGAGATAGAAATGGCGGCGTTTTGCGTGTGGAAGCCGGCGGTACAGCAAACCTTTATGCCGGTGAATTAAGCTATGTTACCTATAGTGCCCGTCATATTAGTAACGGCGGTGTTGCCTATGTTACCGGTGAACTCAATATGTATGGCGGAAGCATCGTTAACGGTGTTGCAGGACGCGCTGATACCACAGGCGGTAACGGCGGTAATGTTTGTGTTATGGGCAATGGCTCTTTCGATTTCTATGATGGATATATTGGAAACGGTAAAGCCATTCAGCTGGATACTGTGGGCGGCTACGGTGGTAACATTTATGTAGGGGAGAATGCCAGCTTCACTATGTACAACGGCACGATTCAGGGCGGTACAGCTGCGGTTAATGGTGGTAGTGTATGTGTCAACGGCTCTTTTGATATGCGCAACGGTACCATCGGTGGCGGTACTGCAAGCAACGCAGGCGGCACGGTATATGAAAGTGTTCTGGCTGACCTGAAACTCTCCGGCGGCAGGATTTCTGCCGGTACTGCAAAATACGGCAACTGCATTTACGCAAGAGATAATGTAACACTTTCCGGTAGCGCAAGTGTTGATGAGGTGCAGCTGAAGCCCTACACCGCTAAAAACGGTCCTGCATTGGCTGATATGTTGATTATTGATGGTGTATACACGGGTACTGTAAAGCTTCGCGTTGATGATGTGACGGAAGGAATGGATGTCGGCAACTGTACAAACGGTGATATCTCTGGGGCTAACCTTTCTGTTTACGGAAGTATTATGTCCGTCAAGAACGAAGACGGTCAGCTTATCACAGTTTCCAGCTCTTATTGTGAACATTGTAAAAAGGAAGTAAGCTGGACACCCCTTACTGCCAATGATGCGGCAATTGGCAGCCTGGATACCGGTCATTATTATCTTGCCTTTGACGGTGATTCCTGCGAATTTGACGAAATAAATATCTACCTGGATCAAAATGTTTGTCTGAATCTCAACGGTAAGCAGCTGAAAGCTACTACAAGAGCGTTTTCTGTATTTCCTGGCGGAACTTTAAGCATTATGGGTGACGGTTCCGTGATCGGTTGCGGGGGAGAAGGAAAGAAGTTTAGCGGCGGTGCTGCTCAGGTCTCGGCAGAAGGTACTTTGAATCTGTACAGCGGCACGATTGGTTTTGAAGAAGCAGAGGATAGTACATATACTGTCCAGAATGGTGGTACGTTGAGTGTTGAGGGAACCTTTAATATGTTCGGCGGCGAAGTCAGCGGCGGTGTCGCTTCTAATGCTGCTGGTACGATTTTCGGTGAGAGTACATCCACGCTTAACTTCTATGGCGGCAAGGTCTTAATGGGTACCGCAACAGCTGCTGCGCCCTGTATTTACAACAAGGGTCGCGTTCTTCTTGCTGGGGATGCATCTGTTGCGCAGATCCTCCTTAAAGTCACTTCTGATGCCGGTGCGCCGGCACTTGCGGATATGCTGACAGTTTCCGGTGCCTATACCGGCACTACGGTGTTGCGCAGTGTTTCTGCCGGTCAGGATATTGGTATCAGTGACGGTGCAGATCTTTCCAATGCAAAACTGACTATTTACAACAAGAGTAGCTTAAAGGTATCCGTTTGGGGTTCTGATCTGGTTGTTACGGATGGAAGCGTAGCAATGAGTGTTGATGAAGCAGGTGCGTTTACTTCTTATAAATCTGCACAGGCTGCAGTGGATGCCTGCGCCGGTACTGCAAACAAGGTGGTCCTCTTTGCTGATGTTACGGAGAGTCTCAATGTTAGCGGTAATGTAGTTTTGGATCTGAACGGTAAGGATGTAGAAACTGTGGCAGTTGCTAACGGTGCTGTTTTGTACTGCCTGGATGCAACGACTGCCGATTACGATGTTTCTGACGGCGTATTCGGTAAGATCAATGCATATACGGGAAAAATTTTGGCATTTATCGGATCCGGGACCGATGATGGTTATTTTGCGATTACGGAAGATGATGGTACCTCCTTCCACAGACTGAATCTGCAGATCAAGAGTATGGCGCTGAAGCCCGATCAGGTCGGTTTGTATTTCCTCAGTGATTTCGCCGGAGACCAAATGGTAAAAGAAAAGGTAGCTTCCTTTGGTGTTGCCTTGAGTACTGTTGAAGCACCCAATGCAAGCAATATGGGTGAAACTGCTTTGTTCACAAGATTCGATGGAGAAAAATTTAATACCGGTGCACAGAATACCAGCAGCCTTCTTTATGGTATTATGAAACCCAGCAAGGGTGATTTGATGAATTCGAATCATGCGGATATCCAGGTTTATGGCAGAGCCTACGTTTTGCTGAAAGACGGCACATATTTATTTGGCGCAACAAAGATGCGTAGCTTGAACGAGCAGCTTTGTGCAATCGATGACGCCTTTGATAAACTGACTTCAAAGCAGAAATCCGGAATCTTTGGTATGTATAATGATTACTCCAGCGTTATGAGCACCTGGGATATTCCTACGATCATTGAAGAAAAGCAGAATAATGATTACTATGCTACCGTAGAAAAGACAGCTACACAGGATGACATTGCGCTTCTGGAAGAACAGTATGCAGACAGAGTTCCTTATATGGGTGATATGCACGACCATGCCAATACCGGCGGCAAAAGTGACGGCAAGCAGAACCTTACTGTATGGAAGAAGTATATGGATATCCTGGATATGGACTTTGCAACCATCGTGGACCATAAGCAGGCACGCCATATGTATCTGGATGAATGGGATAATACGATGTTTGTCGGCGGTTCTGAGGCTGCTACCTGGATTACAGACTATACCCACACAGTCGATGAAGAGGGGAACCTTCGCAACGGTTTCCACTATAATATGATCTTTGCAAATGCTGATACATTTGTGGAATTCTTGAACGAGCATCCTAAGTATAACTATCGTGGAGAGGATGTTTATACAGCAACCTTCAACTATCCCCATTATACCCGTGGGGAAATGATTGGAGTCGTACAGGATATTTTGGATAAGGGTGGTTTCTTCACTCACGTGCATCCGATGCCGAATAATCTGTTGTCGGAAGATCCTCTGGATTATTGGTTTGGAGACTGGACCGGACTTGAGGTCATTTTCTATAATAGAGGTTACTCTGCAATAGAGCATAATTATAAGCTTTGGACTGACCTGCTGGCATTGGGCAAGAAGGTTTACGCAACTGCCGGTAGTGACCATCATGATTTGCCTAACCCTGACACAATGTCTACCTTCTATACAAAAGAAAAGACCGCTCAAGCATTTGTTGACAATATGCGGGCAGGTAACTTTACCGCAGGTATGATCGGTATCCGGATGTGTATTGAAGACAACGTAATGGGCAGCCAGGTTGCAGAATCCTTTGCAGGTAAGCGTTTGGTAATTGCTGCCGGTGATTTCCATTCCAGTCTGAATACGGAGCATGACTATCGTCTTGACCTGATCAACGATGAAGGAATCGTCTTCAGCCAGACTATTTCTGCTGAGGAAATGAATTACTTTGCTGTTGAGGCAGAAAATTGCAAGTTCTACAGAGTTGAGATCCACGATACAACCACCAATACTTTAATTGCATTGGGCAATCCGATCTGGAACGCTGAATAATTTGAAAGTCCCCGGTGATAAGCCGGGTACTTTTCATCACTGTTAAGATATATTGCAGCCTGCGGTTTGTTGTATTTTTTGGATAAGTTTGGGAATACTCTTACCGAGGTGGTAGGAATGGTAAAGGGTATTTCCAGGCAGGTGATCGTTGTGCAGTCACCGGATCGCAAATTATTTGAACAAGCAATCTTTATACTCAATAACGATGCAGTAGGCGCCGAGGGAATAACAGACGAGCTTTTGTTAAAGGAAGCCAAACAGATTATTGGTGGAAGAGCAGGAAAGACAAAGAAAAACAGTATGGCTTGTTTGTTTTGGTCTGTTCTGGGAGCGGCATTTACAGGGATTATATGGATACTTTCCAACTTCCTATGACTTGCGTTGTGCTTAATGTTATGATATAATCTCTCCCGGAAAAGGGAGGTGACCGTGTGCGGATCGGTAATATTCAGATAGATAACCCATTGGTGCTTGGACCAATGGCTGGTGTAACAGATTGGGCATTTCGTACCATATGTGCTGAGCTTGGTGCAGGTATCACGGTTACAGAAATGGTATCCTCCCGTGCGTTGGTGTACAAAGATAAAAAAAGTGCTGCTTTGCTGCGGAAAAACCCAGGTAGTATTTGCGGCGCGCAGATATTTGGAAACGACCCTTCTTTGATGGCAGAAGGTGCAAGGCTGGCATTGGAAATATCCGGTTGTGATTATATCGATATCAATATGGGATGTCCAATGCCTAAGATCGCAAATTCCGGTGACGGTTGTGGATTGATGCGTACACCGGAGCTTGCCGGCAATATCGTTGCAGCGGTGGTTCGGGCGGTGGATGTGCCGGTAACCGTAAAATGCCGTCTTGGTTGGGACAAAGGCTCTGTGAATGTGTTGGAATTTACAAAGCGTATGGAAGATAACGGTGCGGCAATGCTTTCTGTTCACGGCAGGACCCGGAGTATGCTTTACTCAGGCGTTGCAGACTGGGATATGATCGCAAAAGTAAAAGCACAAAGCAGCGTTCCGGTGATTGCAAACGGTGATATTGACGGACCGGATTCTGCAATGCGGTGCCTAAAGTGGACCAATGCCGACGGCTTGATGATCGGAAGAGCGTCATTTGGCGACCCTTGGGTCTTTCAGAAAGTTAAGGCGGCAATGAGTGGGGAATCCATACCGGAGCGCCCACCGCTATCCCAAAGGGTGGATGTTGCTGTGAAGCAGTTTGAATTGGCTTATGAAGATAAAGGGGAGCATATCGCTTGTCTGGAGGCAAGAAAGCATTTTGCCTGGTATCTTCGTGGTGTTGCTTACAGTAATTATTACAAAGAACAAATTTCTTCGATACAGAAAATGGACGATATTTTCCGTATTGCTGAGGGG
>JAZQHW010000132.1:0-5068 GCA_045540795.1 Faecousia sp.
TATTACAAAAACACACCACCTACCATCGAAGAAATAGATGGTAGGGGGTATGTCAGCTTAACTTACTGACATTGCTGCTCCGGCGGGTTATTTTTTTGAATAATATAGAAAAGATGGTTGATTTTTCTGCCACGATATGCTATGAAAAGGCTATGAAAAAGCCGGCGCGAAATTGTGCCGGAAAAGGCGAAACGGAGGCGCATTTTTGTGAGGCAAAGACGCAATAGCATCGATATGTGCAGCGGACCGATCCTGCCTAAGCTGCTGCAGTTGGTGGTGCCATTGATGATATCCAGTGTCTTGCAGCTGCTGTTTCATGCGGCGGATATTATCGTGGTGGGGAATTTCGGCAGTGAGAATTCTTTGGCAGCCGTGGGCTCTACCGGTTCTTTGGTAAATTTATTGACCAATTTGTTTTTAGGTCTTTCCGTGGGAAGCAATGTTCTGGCAGCAAGATATATCGGAGCCCGGGATAAGAAAAGCTTGTCTACAACGGTACATACTGCCATCTGCCTTAGTCTGATCGGCGGTGCTGTACTGACTGTAATTGGCGTGTTGTTTGCTGAGCAGTTTTTGATTTGGATGCAATCACCGGAAAAGGTCAGAGGTTTATCTGCCCAGTATTTGCAGATTTACTTTTGCGGTATGATCCCAATGCTTGCGTACAATATGGGAAGCGCTATCCTTCGGGCAAAGGGCGATACAAAACGTCCGCTGCTCTATTTGACCCTGGCGGGTATTCTCAATGTGTGTTTAAATCTGGTCTTTGTGATCGCGTTTAAAATGGATGTAGCGGGTGTTGCTTTGGCAACGGTGATCTCTCAATGTCTGTCAGCGGTGCTGATCCTGCGCTGCCTGAGCAGGGAAGAGGATGAAGGTATTCGTTTTGACTGGAGAAAGCTTCGTTTGGATATGGCTTCCGTCAAACAGATTCTCCGGGTCGGTGTCCCGGCTAGCTTTGAAGGTGTCGTGTTCTGTATTTCCAATGTGGTTTTGCAGTCATTTGTTAACGGCTTTGGTGAGATTGTAATGGCAGGCTGTGCGGCGGCTGCCAGTATAGAAGGGTTTGTGTACGTATCTATGAATGCGTTCTCCCAGGGGGTTATGACCTTTACCAGTCAGAATGTGGGCGCAGGTAAGTACAGCCGGATCAATCGCATTTTGCTGACAACAGGCATTTGCAGCGGATTGGCAGGGCTGCTCTTTGGAAATATGGCATACTTTTTCGGAGAACCGCTGCTGGGTATTTATGATCCCCGCCCAGAGATCGTAGAGTCGGGGCTGATCCGGATGCAGTTTATTGGTAGATTATACTTTTTATGCGGCATTATGGATGTGGTAGGCTGCTGTATCCGGGGAATGGGTTATTCCACAACGCCTACGGTGGTATCATTGATGGGTGCCTGTGCCTTGCGGCTGCTATGGGTGTTCACGGTGTTTCAGATCCCGGAATACCATACACAGACAGTGCTGTTTATGTCTTATCCTATCACCTGGAGCGTTACATTTTTGGCACATATGGGTTGCTTTTTCTACCTGCGGCGAAAACTTCCAAGGGAAGACATATAAAAGGAGGAATAAGCTATGCGTATGATCTTTGTCCGGCACGGGCACCCGGATTATAAAAAGGATTGTCTGACGGAGCTGGGTCACAAGCACGCGGAAGCGGTGGCGGAGCGTCTGGCGGAGGAACCCATCACAAAAATCTATTCTTCCACCTGCGGCAGAGCTGTGGAAACGGCAGAACATATTGCTGCCCGTTTTGGGAATATGCCCATCGAGAGCTTTCACTATATGCGAGAATTGCGGTGGTGGCCGTTGGACGGTGTTCCCTTGGAGCATAGGGGGTATCCCTGGACCGTAGTTGCAGATATGGTAAATAACGGTGAGGACATCCTCAGCAAAAACTGGACAGAAGAACCCCGGTTTTCCAATAACGGCGTGAAGTTTTTGGCAGAGAATTTGGGTAACCAGCTGGATAAGCTGATTGCGGAATTGGGCTATGTCCGGGAGGGGAACTATTACCGGGTAGAACGGGAAAATCCGGAAACGGTGGTAATGGTCAGTCACGGTGGAGTTTCCAGCGCTGCCTTCGCCCATATGTTTAATATTCCGTTTCCTTTCTTCTGCGCATCTCTGCGCCCGGATTTTACGGCAGTGACTATCGTCCAATTTACGGGAACGGAAGGCAGCCTTATTACACCCCGGTTCGAGATCGCCAACGATTCCAGACATATCTCCGGTGTCACGGAGGATACGGTGTTCGGAAACTGATAATCTTATAAAAATCTTAGGAAAGTACCCGTTGTTATATGATTTTCTCTGTGATAATATAGAGAAAATCGTACAAGGAGGACTTTTATGGAGCTTTGGACAGCTGCCCACGCTAAGACGCTAATTCCAGCGGTAGTGGGAATGTTGTTGCTGGGAATATTGTTGCGGCTTTGGTTGGGGAAAAAGGAATTGCGGATCCGGCTGATCCCATTACAGATCATAGCCTGCCTGTTATTGCTGCTGGAGATCGGCAAACAGGGGGTTTCCTTGGGGCGGGGGTACGATCTTTATCATCTGCCATTCCATTTTTGCTCATTGTACATTTTTGCGATTCCCTGGTTGGCGTTCAGCAGCCGGAAGACAAGAACTGTGGCTTATGAAGTTGTACCGGCGTTGGGTGCATCACTGTTCTTGCTGATGCTGATCTACCCGGCGTTGATTTACGGTGCCTGGGACATTGAGAATTTCTTTACTGAGTATATGAGCTTTCATACAGTAGCGTTTCATAATCTGGTTATGCTGGCAACAGTGTTGGTATTTATGTTGGATATCCAGACAGAACAAACGGGAAAGCGTACCGGCGCAGTGATTTGGCTTTCTGTTGTGTTTTGCATCGTATCTTCCTCTATGGCACAGCTTCTGAAAACAAATTATGCTAATTTTTATTCCTGCAATATTCCACCTTTGGAGGCGGTAAGGACCGGTATGCAGAGCACTTTGGGATACGGATTGACGCAGCTTTTGTATATACTGGCAGTAGCAGTGTTGACGGTTTTGTTTGTACTTCTGTCTTATTGGGTCAGTACCGGTATCCGTCGTTGGAAGGATCGATTGAAAATCTGGGAGAAACAAAAAATATAAAGATAAGAGTCGCCTTGCACCTAAAAATGCAAGGCGATTTTTTAGATGAATGGTGTAGAAACAGGGAAAATATACAAATAACAGTATAAAAATATTGGTTGCAAAAGAAGCGGGGATATATTACAATACAAGATGGAGAGAAAGTGCATTGCACAGATAGGAGAAGGCAAGATGAAGACAAAAAACCAGCGTGTGTTTAAATTGGCACATTGGCATAAAATTGCGTTCTTTTTGGCAATTTATGATGTGATCGCGGTAAATACTGCGTATTTTCTTGCGTTATGGTTCCGGTTTGATTGTATGGTATCGGAGATTCCTACTACATATTTAGAACCGTTTATTAAGTTTGCGCCGATTTATACACTGATTTGCATTCCGGTATTTCTTTGGTTCCGGTTATACAACAGTATTTGGCGGTTTGCAAGCTTTAAAGAGATGGTCAGAGTTTTGTATGCTACTTTACTGACAGCGCTTCTTCAGGTGCTGGGTATCACTCTGCTGTTTAAGCGTATGCCCATTTCCTACTATGTGGTGGGTGCAGGATTTCAGTTTGTGATGTTGATTGCGGTCCGGTTTTCTTATCGTTTTATTCTGGTTGAAAGAAAAAAGCTGAAAAGACTGAGTGACAAACGGCAGAAGGTTATGCTCGTCGGTGCGGGTAATGCCGGACAGATGATCCTGCGGGATATTAACCGGATGTCAAAAGAAGATCTGCAGGTTAGTTGTATTATTGATGATAACCCCAATAAATGGGGACGGGATATAGACGGCGTGCCGGTAGTGGGCGGCAGAAAAGATATTCTGTTCAACATCCGCAAGTATGATATACAGAAGATCTTTGTGGCGAACCCCAGCGCCAGCGAGAAGGACAAACGGGAAATCTTCAATATTTGCAAGGAAACCGGCTGCGAACTGAAAAATCTGCCCGGTATGTACCAGCTGCTGAGCGGTCAGGTGACTGTGGGAGATATGCGGGATGTAGCTGTGGAAGATCTGCTGGGCAGAGATTCCATTCAAATCAATCTGGAAGAAGTTTGCGGCTATGTCAGCGGAAAGACCGTAATGGTCACCGGTGGCGGCGGCTCTATCGGCAGTGAATTGTGTCGGCAGATCGCAGGACATAATCCCAAACAACTGATTATTTTCGATATTTACGAAAATAACGCCTATGATATTGAGCAGGAAATCAAAACAGTACATCCGCAATTGGATCTTAAAGTGCTGATCGGCTCTGTTCGGGATAGCCGTTGCCTGGAAAACATCTTTTCTGCGTACCGTCCGGATATCGTGTATCATGCGGCTGCCCATAAGCATGTTCCGCTGATGGAAACCAGCCCCTGTGAAGCAATTAAGAATAATGTTTTAGGCACTTATAAAACCGCCTATGCGGCAATGCTGTATGGCTGTCGACGGTTTGTTTTGATCAGTACGGACAAGGCTGTGAATCCTACAAATATTATGGGTGCCAGCAAGCGCCTGTGTGAGATGGTGGTCCAGTCTTTTGATGCAGCGGTCAAGAATAAGAAAACGGATCTGCTGCCCCGCCTGTTCACCCATCGTGAGGACGGAAATGAAGTGGATAAACTGCCGGAGAATGCTTGTACCGAGTTTGTGGCAGTGCGCTTCGGTAATGTACTCGGCTCCAACGGTTCCGTAATTCCGCTTTTCAAGAAGCAGATTATGGCAGGCGGTCCCGTGACGGTTACAGATCCCAACATCATCAGATATTTCATGACCATACCGGAAGCGGTATCCCTTATTTTGCAGGCGGGAGCATATGCCAAGGGCGGAGAAATCTTCGTGCTGGATATGGGAGAACCTGTGAAAATCGTGGATTTGGCGGAGAACCTCATCAAACTTTCCGGCTATCGTGTGGGCGAGGATATTGAGATTAAGTTTACCGGCCTGCGTCCCGGCGAGAAGATGTACGAGG
>JAZQHW010000133.1:0-12035 GCA_045540795.1 Faecousia sp.
CCAGGAGGCAGAGATTCTCCAGGAGGAGCTTCCGGAGAAGCCTGTTACACTGGCGATTCAGGAAGTGGCTGACGGCAAGCTTTCCGCCAGCTTGAAGGAAGAGTATATGCGGTAATCAACCGTCGGGAAACAAGAGAGGAGGGGCTTTATGATTGGAAAAATTGCCGTGTCAGCGGCGAATTTTGCCATTGACAAGCCCTATTCCTATTTTGTGCCGGATACAATGGCGCTGCAGCCGGGTATGCGGGTGCAGGTGCCCTTTGGACGGAGTAACCGTCGGACAGAAGGAATCCTTCTGGCACTGGAAGACGGGGATCCGGATGGCTTGAAAGCTATTGACTGCTGCCTGGATGAAGAACCGCTGCTTTCCCCTGTGATGCTGCGGCTGGCAGCTTTTTTGAGAGAACGGTATTTCTGTACCTATTTTGACGGGATCCGGGCAATGCTTCCGGCAGGCTTGTGGTTCCGGACTTTGGAAACCTATACCTTGACAGAGGATAGAAGCTGGCAGGATAAAAAACTCCGGGTGCCCGGTGCTCAGCAATTGCTGCAGCTTTTGCAGGACGGTGGAGGCACCGGAACGGGAGAGATCCTCCGGCAGACGTTGGAACCGGATATCTTTGAAAGGGCGATCCGTTACCTGTCGGGTAAAAAATGGGTCACTGCCAGCAAAAATTTTGTCCGCCGCACCGGCGACAAAACGGAAAAGATCGCTACCTTGGCAGTTTCCGGGGAAGAAGCTATGGCGTATGCCCAGGGAAGACCCAAATCTGCTGCAATGCAGCGGGCGGTGCTGGAGCTGATGTGTGCGGTGGGCGCTGCTGCTGTAAAGGGGATCTGCTACTACACCGGTGCAAGCCAGGCAACAGTAAAAAAACTGGCAGAGCAAGGTTATCTGGCTCTTTCAGAAAGAGAGGTTCTCCGGTGCAGACAGGTGCAGCCTGTTAAGGTGGATGAAGAACTGGTCTTAAATCAAGAGCAGCAAACCGCTTTTGACGGACTGTGCCAGCAAATGACCCGGGAACACCCCGGAACGGCACTGCTTCACGGAGTCACCGGTTCCGGAAAGACGGCGGTGTATATTCGTCTGATCCGGCAGTGTCTGGAGCAGGGAAAGCAGGCGCTGTTGCTGGTTCCCGAAATTGCACTGACCCCTCAGCTGCTGGGACTGATGGCAGGTTATTTTGGACAGAAGGTGGCGGTTCTGCATAGCAGCCTGCCGGGGGCAGAACGCTATGATCAATGGAAGCGGATCCGTACCGGCGATGCCACGGTGATCGTAGGTACCCGTTCTGCGGTTTTTGCTCCCTGCAGTAACCTGGGGTTGATTATTCTGGACGAGGAGCAGGAACATTCCTACCGGTCAGAGAATACCCCCAGATACGATGCCCGGGAAGTGGCGTTGTGGCGGGGCATTAAAGAAAAAGCATTGGTGCTGTTTGGTTCGGCTACCCCTTCTGTGGAAACAATGTACTACGCCAAAAACGGCACATATGCGTTATATAGCTTGCAGAAGCGGTATAACGGACGACCTCTGCCCAAGGTGGAGATCGTGGATATGCGCCAGGAGCTGCGATCCGGAAACGAAGGTTCTGTCAGCTACGCGCTGCAGGATGCCATTGGGGAAACTACCCAGCAAGGCAAGCAGTCCATTCTGTTTTTGAACCGACGGGGTAACAGCCGGGCTTTGGTGTGCGTGGATTGCCGGGAGACTCCGGAATGTCCCCGGTGCAGTGCAAGGCTCACTTATCACAGCGCCAATGAACGGTTGATGTGTCACTACTGCGGCTACTCCCAGCGGGTCACTGCCCGGTGTCCCCAATGTGGCGGACCGATGAAGCAGGTGGGAACCGGTACGCAAAAGGTGCAGCAGGAGTTGATTGACCTGTTCCCTGGTATGGCGGTGGAGCGAATGGATGCAGACACCGTCAGTGCTTCCAATACCCATGAGAAGATTCTGGAACGCTTCCGGCAGGAACGGATCCCGGTGCTGGTGGGAACGCAAATGGTGGCAAAGGGACTGAACTTACCCAATGTGACACTGGTGGGTGTGCTGGATGCAGACTTAAGCTTGTATACGGATAGCTACCGTGCAGCGGAAACCACCTTTAATATGCTCACCCAGGTGGTAGGCAGAGCCGGAAGAGGAGATACCCCCGGCAAAGCAATGGTACAGACCCTGGTGCCGGAGCATAAGGTGATCGGTTTGGCTGCCAGGCAGGACTATGCCGGTTTTTATGATTTGGAGATCAAAATGCGGCAGGCACAGAAGTGCCCGCCCTTTGGAGATATTGTCACCGTAACCTTCACCGGAGAAAATGAAGGTAAGGTGATTCGTGGTGCCAACAAATACAGGGATAGCCTCCGTGCCTGCCTGCAGCAAGCTGCCTATCGGGTAGAAATCTGCACAGTGCTGGGTCCTGCCCCTTGTCCGGTGCCTAAGATCAATTATAATTTCCGTTACCGTTTGACATTGCGGTGCAAAATGACAAAGCCTTTGCGCCTGCTGCTGGCGCACCTGCTGCGGCAGTTTTCTCAGGATCGGGAAAACCGGGGGATCTCGGCATTCCTGGATGTCAACGGTGTGGATTAGAAAGAGGAATCATTTATGGGACTTCGGAAAATTTTAACAGATGCAGAGCCTGCGCTGCATAAGACCTGCAGACCGGTGGAAAACTTTGACGGACGGCTTCATAAGCTGCTGGACGATATGAAAGAGACCCTCATCGAGTCCGGTGGTGTTGGCTTGGCAGCACCCCAGGTGGGAATCCTGCGGCGTGTGGTGCTGGTGGATACCGGAGAGGAAATTTTGGAGCTGGTGAATCCTTCCTTGCTGGAAACCTCCGGTGAGCAGGAAGGCCCCGAGGGCTGCCTGAGCGTACCGGGAAAATACGGCTTGGTGAAGCGCCCTTATTATGCCAAGGTCCGTGCCCAGGACAGGGACGGCAATTGGTACGAAGCAGAGGGAGAAGAGCTCATTGCCCGTTGCTTCTGCCACGAGCTGGATCATTTGGACGGTATCCTCTATACAGAAGTGATGGAGCGATACTTAACGGAAGAAGAATTGCAATTTGAAGAAGAATAATCCTTTGGAGGAACAGTATGCGGATCGTATTTATGGGAACCCCGGACATTGCTGCCACCTGCCTTAAGCAGATCCTGGCAGACGGCTTTGATGTGGTGGGGGTATATACACAACCGGACAGACCCAAGAATCGGGGAATGAAGCTTGCCTTCTCACCGGTAAAGGAAGTGGCTCTGGAAAACGGTCTGCCTGTGTTCCAGCCGGAAAACTTCCGGGAGGAAGAAACGGTGGAGCAGCTGCGGCAGCTGCAGCCGGATGTGGTGGCAGTGGTCGCCTACGGACGGATCCTGCCCCAGAAGGTTCTGGACATTCCCTCTAAGGGTTGTATCAATATCCACGCCAGCCTGCTGCCTCAGTACCGTGGCTCTGCCCCGTATCAGTGGGCGGTGCTGGACGGTCAGAAGCAGACCGGTGTTACGGCAATGTATTTGTGCCGGGAGATGGATGCAGGAGATATCATTGACACTGCCAGCACGCAGATCGCTCCGGATGAAACCGCAGGTGAGCTGCTGGACCGTTTGGCGGTACTGGGTGCGGCGCTTTTAAGCAAGACCCTTACGGCGATCCGGGAGGGAACGGCAACGGCAGTGCCTCAGGATGCAGCCCTTGCCACCTATGCACCGATGCTGGATAAATCTATGTGTCCTATCGACTGGAACAAAACACCCCAGCAGATCCACGATCACGTCCGGGGTATGAATCCCTGGCCTGTGGCAACGGCACAGATCGGCGGAAAGCGCTTTAAGATCTACGCCACCGCTTTGGTGGAGGGGAAAACTGACAAGGAACCGGGAACGGTGCTAGGTCTGACCAAGACCGGCTTGCAGATGGCTTGTAACGGCGGTGTTGTGGAGATCCGTGTCCTTCAGGCAGAGGGCGGCAAGCGTATGGCTGCACCGGATTATTTCCGGGGGCATCCTTTGGAGCTTTGATTTATGAACGGAAGAGAAACTGCGCTGACTGTACTCATTGCCTGCCGGAAGAACGGCGGGTGGTCTAACAGCGTGCTGAAGGAATATACCCAGCGGGATCAGCTTGACCGCCGGGAAGCAGCTTTGGCTGCCCGTCTTTGCTACGGTGTCTTGCAAAACCGGGCAAAGCTGGATTGGTATCTGAAGCAGCTGCTTACGGGAAAACTGAAAAACCTGCACCCGGCAGTTCACGATATCCTGCAGCTGGGTCTGTATCAGATCTATGAAATGGATAAGATCCCGGATACCGCAGCGGTGAATGAATCGGTAAAGCTCGCCAAGAAGTATTGCGGCAAGATCCGTAGTGCTTCCGGTCTTGTAAACGGTGTGCTGCGTAATGCAGTACGCACAAAGGGCACTCTGAAAGCTCCCAAAACTCTGGCGGACAGATACTCACACCCCCAGCAGCTGATCGACCTGTTGAGCAGCTATGTGGGAGCGGAACGGCTGGAGCCGATGCTGGCTGCCAACAATGCCCAGCCGCCAATGGTGATCCAGGTGAACACTCTGAAGACCACCACTCAGGATTTGATTACGTGTCTGGAAGCAGAGGGAGTTACGGTGCAGCAGCATAGCTGGCTGCCGGACTGTCTGATCCTTTCCGGAACCGGCAATCTGGAGCAGTTGGAAAGCTTTGAAAAAGGCTTGTTTTATGTCCAGGATGCAGCGGCAAGGCTCAGCGTTCTTTGCGGACAGATCAGTCCGGGGGCGAAGGTACTGGACTGTTGTGCAGCACCTGGCGGTAAAACCTTTGGTGCAGTCCTTTCCGGGGCAAAAGAAGTGATATCCTGTGATATCCATCCCCATAAAATAGAATTGATCCGTAACGGTGCTCACCGGCTGGGCTTTTCACAGGTGACGGCGCAGCTGCAGGACGGTGCTCAGTTCCGCCCGGAATGGGAGGGACAGATGGACCGGGTCATTGCAGATGTACCTTGCTCCGGTTACGGCATTATCAGAAAGAAACCGGATATCCGGTATAAAGACCCCAGGGAAATGGCACAGCTGCCCCGGCTGCAGCTGGAGATCCTGAAAAACCAAGCCCGGTATGTAAAGCCAGGCGGGATTCTGATCTACTCTACCTGCACATTGTTGCGGGAAGAAAATGAAGGGGTCGTGGAACAGTTCCTGCAGGAAAACCGATCCTTTTCCCTGGAACCGCTGCCTCTGCCGGAATGCTTTCCGGAGAATACCGATGGAATGTTGACTTTGGTACCCGGAGAATATGATACAGACGGCTTTTTCATTTGCCGTTTAAGAAGGAATCAATGATGAAGCATATTAAATCCTTAACCCTGGAGGAAATGACCCAGCTGCTGAAAGCTCTGGGACAGCCGGCATTCCGGGCAAAGCAGGTCTATACCTGGCTGCATAAGGGCGTCCGTAGTTACGGGGAGATGACAAATCTGCCCAAGACCTTACGGGATGCGCTGGAACAGGAATATCCGATCTGCCCACCGGAAGCGGTGCGGAAGCAGGAATCTGCCAAGGACGGCACGATCAAATACTTATGGAAGCTTGCTGACGGCAACTGTGTGGAAACAGTTTTGATGCGTTATCATTACGGCAACACCGTATGCATTTCCACAGAGGTGGGCTGCCGTATGGGCTGTGCCTTTTGCGCATCCACCTTGGGTGGCTTGGTTCGCAGACTGGAGCCCTATGAAATGCTGGATCAGGTTTTATTTACCCAGGTGGAATCCGGCTTGCCCATTTCCCATATCGTGCTGATGGGAATTGGAGAACCGCTGGATAATTTTGACAATGTTATGCGCTTTTTGGAGCTGGTAAACAGTCCCGAGGGAATGAACATCTCTATGCGGCATATCAGTCTTTCTACTTGCGGACTGGTGCCGGGAATCGATAAGCTGGCAGAAAAGAAGCTGCAGCTGACATTGTCGGTATCTCTTCACGCACCCACAGACGAGATACGCAATACCATTATGCCGGTGAATAAAGCATATCCCACAGAGGAGCTGCTGCAGGCGTGCCGGCGGTATTATGCCACTACAGGCCGCAGAATCTCTTTTGAGTATGCTATGATCCGGAATGTAAACGATACCCCGGAGGCGGCAAAGCTGCTGCTGAAGCGGCTTAAGGGCTTGCCTGCCCATATGAATCTCATTCCGCTGAATCACGTGGAAGAGAGCCCGTTAAAGCCCAGTACCCGGCAGGCAGTTATGGAATTTCAGAATATTTTGGAGTCCGGGGGGATCCCGGCAACGGTGCGGCGGACCTTAGGGGGCGATATTGACGCATCCTGCGGTCAGCTCCGGCGAAAATATACAAAACAGCAAGAAAATCAGTAACAAAAGAAAGGAGTGTGGGAAATGCAATATTGGAGCATTTCAGACCCCGGATGTGTCAGAGCACAGAATCAAGATGCCTTTCAGATTGAAGTTTTGGGAAAGAATGCGCTTTTGTGCGTTGTCTGTGACGGAATGGGCGGCGCCAAATCCGGCAATGTTGCCAGCACTCTGACGGTGGATGTGTTTACACAGGAGATCAAGCGAACCTGGACACCGGATATGGATCCGGAACGGATCGATCAAATGCTGCGGGGTGCGGTAAAGCTTGCAAACTTTACCGTCTATGACCAGTCCCGGCAATTTGAAGAATTTACCGGAATGGGTACTACGCTGGTGGCGATTTTGATCCAGGGAAGATTTGTCACTGTGGTGAATGTGGGTGACAGCCGTGCGTACTGCGTTAATAATGAAGGAATCAAGCAGCTGACTACGGATCATTCCCTGGTACAGATGATGGTAGCCCGGGGCGAGCTTACCCCGGAGCAGGCAAAGCGCTATCCCGGGAAGAATTTTATCACCCGTGCCATCGGCACAGAACCGGTGGTGGAAAGCGATATTTTCCACCGGAGAATGGTAAAAGGCGAATGCCTGCTTCTGTGTACAGACGGACTATCAAACCTGCTGGATGAGCAGGAGATCCTGTTTGAGGTGGTACACGGTGTCAACAAACAGAGCAGCTGCGAACGGCTGCTGGATATTGCAAAGAACCGCGGTGCACCGGATAACGTTACTTGCGTTATGGTGCAGATCTGATTGCGGGGAAAGGAGTTGCAAGATATGGATAAGTACATAGGACGCCTGCTGGATAATCGGTATGAGATCCTGGAAGTGATCGGTACCGGCGGTATGGCGGTTGTATATAAAGCGCGTTGTCACAGACTGAACCGTCTGGTGGCGATCAAGATTTTAAAGGATGATTTCCTGGAGGACGAGGAGTTCCGGCGTCGGTTCCATTCGGAGAGCCAGGCTGTTGCGATGCTCAGCCATCCCAATATTGTTTCCATTTATGATGTGTCAACATCCATTACAGCGGATTATATCGTAATGGAGCTTATTGACGGCATTACCTTAAAGCAGTATATGGAAAAGAAGGGTGTGCTGAACTGGAAGGAAACGCTGCACTTTGCCATTCAGATCGCAAAGGCATTGGAGCACGCCCATAGCCGAGGGATCGTACACCGGGATATCAAGCCTCACAATGTGATGGTTCTGAAAAACGGATCTGTATAGGTTACGGACTTTGGTATTGCCCGGATGATGTCCAAGGGCAATACCCTCACCAAGGAAGCTTTGGGCTCTGTGCATTACATATCTCCGGAGCAAGCCAAGGGCGGCAGAGTGGATAACCGTTCGGATATCTATTCTTTGGGTGTTGTGATGTATGAAATGATGAGCGGAAGACCGCCCTATGACGGAGAATCACCCGTGGCGGTGGCGATCCAGCATATCAACGGCGGGGCGGCAATGCCCTCTACCTTAAACCCCAATATCCCCGGTGGCTTGGAGCAGATCATTATGAAGGCAATGGCGCACGAGCCGGAGAGCCGCTATAATACTGCAACGAAAATGCTGGCAGATATGGATGAGTTCCGGAAGAGTCCTGCCATTCTCTTTGATTACAATACCCCGCCTATTGATGAAGTGACCCGGCTGAAAAAGCCTGTTCCGGAGGAAGTTCCTGCAAGGGAGACCACGGCAGAGCGTGTCGCCCGGGAAAAAACGCCGGAGCGGCGGCAGGGTGAGACACCCCGGCGGAAGACCCAGGGAAAGACCCATCACCAGCCAAGGAAGAAAGAAGAAAAGCACAGCAATATTGCAACCATTGCCATCGTGTCCTGTTCTCTGGTGATGGTGGCGGCAATCGCTGTATTCCTGCTGGTCCTGTTTAATGGCGGTATCAGTCCCCAAACCAAAACCGTCAGTGTTCCCAGCCTGATCGGAAAAGTGTACGATACCCTGCCGGAGTATATGGACTTTGATATTAAGATCAATGATGAAGTCCACGATAACACCTACGAAAAAGGTCAGATCATTGATCAGAATCCCAAGGCAGGGGATACCATCGGCAAGGGCAATACCATTTATGTCACTGTCAGCTTAGGAGAAGCACCCCGGATCGTGGATATGCCGGAGTTGACAGAGTGGGAGCTTTCCCAGGCAGAGCGGAATCTTAACAATTTGAGTATGAATCTTCAGATCGTGGTGGAGGAGCTTTATCACGAAACGGTAGTCAGCGGCAATGTGATCCGCACAGAGCCAGCATCCGGTGTCCAGCTGGAGCTGGGTCAAACCGTAACCCTGTACGTCAGTAAGGGTGTGGAGATCAAAACTGCCACAATGCCCAATATCACCGGTGATAAGCTGGAAAGCGCCAAAAAGATCCTGGAAAGTCAAAATCTGAATCTGGATATCGTTACCGAGGAGATCTTCGATTCTGTGGTTGCTGTTGGTGATGTGATCCGCAGTGAGCCCCAAAACGGTGAGACCCTCCAAACCGGTCAGAAGGTGGTCCTTTATATCAGTAAGGGTCCTGAGCTGGTGGAGATCAAGAACCTGGTAGGCTTGACAGTGGACCGGGCGGTGTCCATTTTGAAGGACGACGGCTTCGTCAATTATGAGATCGACACCGTGGAAAGCGAGCAGGAAAAAGAAACCATTATTGAGCTGAAGGTAGATAACAAAACCGTCCAGCCGGGGGATTCTGTGGATATCAATTCCAAGATCGTCCTGGTGGTGTCCAAGGGACCGACGGTAATTCCGGAGATCACCAAGGATGTGGTCATTGACCTGCGGGGCAGCTCAGCAAATGAAGCCTGTAAGGTCCAGGTCTACCGGGATGGCGTATCTGTATTTGAAAAAACAGTCGAAAAGGGCGTGACTTCTGTAACCTTGAAGGCACAGAAGGGAATCGGTCCCCAAAAATATGTGGTGATCATCAACGACCAGGACGGCTGGGATGAATGGGTGGAATTCACGGAAAATGTCCAATAATCAAACAGGACGAATCGTCCGTTCTTTAAGTGGCTTTTATGATGTCCGGCTGCCGGAGGGGATCGTAACCTGCCGTGGAAGAGGTTCTTTGCGCAGAAGCGGGGAAAGTCCTCTGACCGGAGATCTGGTGGAGATATCGGTGGAAAAGGGAAAGGGAATGGTGGAAAAGATCCTTCCCCGGAAAAACCGGTTTATCCGCCCTGCCGTTGCCAATGTAGACGGACTGGTGATCTTTGCAGCCAATGTAAACCCGGTGACAGAACCGTTTCTTATTGACCGGGTGGCAGCCATTGCCGGTGACCAGGAAGTACCGGTGTACCTGTGTGTCAATAAATGCGATCTGGACCCGGCAGTGGACCTTGTGCGGATCTATGAAAATGCCGGCTTCCCGGTGATCCGTGCCAGTGCGGAAACGGGAGAAGGTGTGGAAACCCTTCGTAAGCTGCTGCAAGGGAAGGTTACGGCATTTACCGGCAATACCGGTGTGGGAAAGAGCAGTATGCTCAATGCCCTGTGTCCGGAGTTGCGGCTTGCCACCGGTGAGGTTTCGGAAAAGCTGGGCAGAGGCAGGCATACTACCCGCCATGTGGAACTGTTTACTTTGGATGAAAATACCTTTGTGGCAGATACCCCCGGATTTTCTTCTTTCGATACGGAGCAGATGGATGTTCTGCTGAAGGAAAATCTCCAGTATACATTCCCGGATTTTGCGCCCTTTTTAGGGAACTGCCAGTTCCACGACTGCTCCCATAGAAAGGAACCCGGCTGTCAGGTGCGCCGGGCGGTGGAGGAAGGAAAGCTGGAAAAGACCCGGTATGAAAGCTATTTGCGGCTGTATGAAAAAGCAGAGCAAGTGAAGCTTTGGGAATTGCATAAATAAGACAAAGGGCGCATTGCTATTTTGCAATGCGCCCTTGAACTATGGAAACAGCTACATCCTGCGGACGTAGTAACACCGAAAGCGATATACACAAAGATCCGTGGGCAAGAGAATCGATCTCTTGCCTCTGATCATTATCAAGGAAATAGGAAATATGCACCTCAAGACACAACTCTGTCCCCTGTCCCGTACCCGAATTCCTTTGTCAACAGCGGGGACAGGAGAACCGTCCCCTTGTCCCCCGCATAATTGCCTCCTTTTCCGTGAGAGTAACAGTTGAAGGGAGGTTAATCCCTCCAACTGTTTCCTCACTAAAAGGCAAAAATGTAACCGTAAGGTCGTAAATTCATTAAAAACCTACCGCAAGGGGAACGGAGTTATTATGTACCAGCAAGCATCGCCTTTTGGGGACAAAAGGCAGTTTGTTGGGATAATCCCAAGCCCTTAAAGGTTTCAGGAATGTTCCTGACAAGTCTGCGTTTGGGTGACCAAATGCCATGCTTGCTGGTATAATGCGTTAATTATAACTATTCATAGTTTTTGTTAATAAAATATGCTAAAACAAAGGAGCAGACAGCACTACCAAAACATATAAATATTATTTTCCAAAAAACATTTCCTATCTCTACCAAATTAATCGTTGATATACAAAAGGATGAGATAAACTCAATTATATAATAGGCGATTACTCCAATGCCAGTAAGAAGCAAACTAACTAGTGAGATAACATTAAGTATTTTTGCAAGTGTTCTCATTTTAGTGTATACCCCCTTCTAGTAGCTCTTTGCACAGGATCATCTGCAAAAATTGAAATTACAGTATTGACTACGTTTAGCCCCGCAAAACCATAAGATATCAACATGCTTCCTGTGGACGCTTTTGCAGAAACACAGTATTTCAAATCGGTAAATCTATTTGCGATTTCATGTGTTGCAGCACCAGCAAGTGTCTTTAAGTTATAGCCATCCATTTTCTGCAACTTCATCACATCTTGGAAAGAAGACGATTGCGAGTAAAAACCTGTTGCATAACCGGCTGTTTTTGTGACTGCAGTTTTAGCGACAGTGCCCACTCCGTTATCGAATACCGATTCTATTATGTCTGTTGCTACTTGACCAGTATTTTTACCTTCACTCGCACTCTTTTTTCCTTGCAGCACAGCAACTTCTGTAGCTTTAGCTGCAATCGTTATTGCCGAAGAAACTACAATTGTTGCCGCGATTGAAGTTGCACCAAAAGTTGCAACCGTAACTGCAACTGCTGCAACAACAGCAACAGCAGTTACAGCTATTGCAGCGGCTTTCAATACGGTACTCCAGCTTGGCCAATTACCTGTAGGGTCAGACATATTTACTGGATTATTGAAACAGTAGGCAAACATATTGTAGCCCAATACGTTTTCGCCAGTTCCAGCTATAACGCTATCCGCATTAATCCACCGACCGATCTCAGGATCGTAATAACGGCTGGATACATAGTACAGCCCTGTCTCCCAATCGTAGACATATCCTCTGTATCTTAAGGGATTAACTTGACCGATGGTAGCTGCCTGAGAACCGGTAATGGACAAGACATTGCCCCAGGCATCGTAGGTATATTCCACTGCCAGGTTGCCCTCGATATCCAAAAGGGCAATGACATCCCCCTGGGCATTGGTTACGTAGTAATATTCCACGCCCTTGTAGACAACCGCCAGAGGTACGCCGTCCGGGGAGTGGCTGAAGAACAGACGGTTGTTGTTCTCCGTCATTCGCACCAGGGTACCGCCATCGTAGACATAGGTATAGGTGGTGGTTCCG
>JAZQHW010000134.1:0-8682 GCA_045540795.1 Faecousia sp.
AACCAGGGCCTCCACCTCGTTGATCTTCACCCGTACCACCGCCTCTCTTGCTAACAGTATAAACCTTCCACAAGGGGGAAAGTCAATAGCCTATTTTATCTTATGTGTATTTTTTCTTTCGCAGGAGAAGAAGTTGTGTTCAGGCCCTTAATTTCTCAACGAAAAAAGGGCGTATTTCTCCGCCCTAAAGGTCATTCTGCTAAATCAGTGAGAGATAGTAGTTCACCAATTACACTATCCAGAAGAGGGATATACTTATCATCAATGCGGCGAATGTTATCGGCTCGCAAAGCATCTGCATCCCGTTCTGTTTCAAAAAGAACATAGTCGGCAGACAAACCCAAAACATTACATACCTTGATAAGCATTTTTACAGAGATGCCCGTTCTTCCCCGCTCCAATTCTGCTAAATATGAAACACTAACATCCAGCTTTTCCGCAAATTTCTCTCTTGTGTAACCCATACTTTCACGGGCTTTTCTAATCCGTGTATGCAATACTATCACCTCTACATATAGTATCGGTTATAGTATGAGAAATTAAAATCAACTAATATTGCATGTTTTTCATCTTGTATTTGTTGATACTGTGTGTTATACTGTTGATATTCTAACAAAAATAGAAAGGTGAAAGACTATGAAAAAAGTAGTATCCTTAATCTTGGCACTTGTTTTGTGCCTGTCCCTGTGTGCCTGCGGTGGTAGCGAAACTCCCACAACCGACACTCCCGACACTTCCACGGAAAAGGTAATGGACAAAAACGATACCTCTATGTATATTGGTAAATGGGAAACAGAGCATTTTCGCATTACAATTACAAAGGGCGGCATTGGCAGATACGAGAATTTAACGAAGAGTACAGAGTATTATGACTTGAATTGGGAAGTAAAGGATGGAGTTTTGATTACTCAAATCAGTTTCTTCGGTATGGAGCACAAGGCTGTCCTTGAACTGAATGAAGATGGAACAGTTTTGAATGCTATCCAGATGGGCTTCCCTGCATATATTGACGGCGAAACTGAATTCGTGAAAAAGTGATAGAAATGGAGCAGATTTTGTGTCTGCTCCATTCGTTTATGCTTCCAAAAGGCTCTTGTATTTGTAGGCGGTGGTACGGCTGATGTCGCACACTCTCGCCAATTCGCTGATGTTGAGTTGCCCTGTTCTTTATGGTCTTATTGTATTGTACACTAAATCGTTTCGTTTGTCAATACCTAAGTTTCACTTTTTTATTTATTTTTCAATTATTTTATTGACAGCCGACATTTTCTAGTGTATCATAGCACCATAGAAAGGAGCTGGTATGTATGCCGCTAAGTATGAGTGAGAAAATAAAGGTTGTGCTTGGTCGTCGAAATATGACTCTTGGAGATCTTGCTGAGAAGACCGGACAAACACGGCAAAATCTTTCCAACAAGATGAGCCGGGATAATTTCACAGAGAAGGAGCTGCGGAAGATTGCAGAGGCTCTCGGGTGTTCCTATCACGCTGGATTTGTTCTTAATGACACCGGCGAGGACATTTGAGTAGGAGGCAGCAGCATGAAGAATTATGCAGACAAATTCCAAATGACTCCGGAGCAGAGTCTGTTCCTGGCTAAAAAGAAGTGGGACGAAAATGTATACTGCGGTATGAGGATGGAAGCCCGAAATATCACATTCCCACAGACAAAAACCATCCTGCAGGGTGTGAATGTTCCCAATGTACAGCTTGACGATATCCAAGCTGTGCTGAATATGCGTGATGCCTGGCGGTTCCTATTGAATAGCATAGACGAACCTGTGACCTTTGATTACTGGTGCAAGCTGAATGAACACATTGCCCGGAATGAAGCTCTGGAATGGGGCAAGCTCCGCACCGGTTCCATTGGCATCTCCGGCACAGACTATTTGCCTCCTGTGCCGTCAGAGGATCAAGCGAGAGCGGAATTAGATACGATCCTAACCGCCGACACCTCCGCTACCGCAAAAGCCTTGGAAGCCTTTGTGTGGGGGGCAAGAGGTCAATTCTTTTGGGACGGCAACAAGCGCACCAGTATGACCCTCGCAAACAAGATCCTGATCGCCGCTGGTGCAGGCTTCCTCACGATCACAGACCGCTACATGGAGCAGTTCAACACCCTGCTTTTGGAGTACTACAACACCGGCAACAGCGAAGCACTAAAAGACTTCCTATACGAGAATACTATCCAGGGCATTTCATAAAAGAACATCCGGGAGCTATCAACCATGGTGGCTCCCGGGTTCATTTATGTCATTCATTTGCTGCAAAAGAAAGGAGATTAATATGGAAACAGTAATTAAGCACGAGAAATTAACTTATAGCGTAGCAGAAGCTGCAGCTGTACTGGGCGTAAGCGCGACAAAGATGTACCAAGTTATCAAAATAAAAGGCTTTCCGGTGATCGTAATAGGCAAGCGAAGGCTTATTCCTATCAAACAGCTAGAGCGTTGGATAGATGAACAGGCACAAAAAGGCTGGGACGGAAACTATGTGTAACCCGAGGTAGAATTTGGCGACCATTTGGCGACCAAATTTATCAAAGGGTCGCCAAAGTTTCACCAAGACATAACACACCTAACATAAAAAGACGTTGCAATTCAGCACTTTTTTTGCAGTTTGTGAAACGGCATAAAACGGCAAAAACCCCATTGGTAAGGATGAGTTCGCCAGTGAAAATTTGGGGAGCGACCCGAGCACTGCCTGCGGCAGAAGCAGCAAGGGGAGCGAGTGGCAACGGTCGGCAGATGAGGAAGCCGCGCCGTCGGCAACGAAGATGCCAGGCACCGCAACAGAGGAGCAAAAGATGCTGCCGCAGGCAGCCACCTTATTTAAACAACAGCATCCTTATCACACAACTTCGTGAAAGGATGCGGTCTCATTATGCGTTCAAAAATTTGCTTTCCTGAACAGCGGGACGATGTGGGCATCGTCCCCTACGATAGAGGATAAAATCTGTTTTCTGTCTTGGATGCATATTGTTATAAAATACGCACCGTTTTGACTGTAATCATAATTGGGCAGCCGATTTAGTTTTCGTTCCGGTAATTCCATATTGTATCCTCGTTTTATATTCGGGCGGAAGGGGGCATCCGCCCCTACATTTTCTCCCGTAGGGGTCGATGCCCACATCGACCCGTGCCCATCCTTTGCGGCTTTCTATTAGTATAGCACACAACAGGCAACGAAAAAAGGGCGGATTTCTCCGCCCTAAAGGTCATTCTGCTAAATCAGTAAGAGCTAATAGTTCACCAATTACACTATCCAGAAGAGGGATATACTTATCATCAATGCGGCGAATGTTATCGGCTCGCAAAGCATCCGCATCCCGTTCTGTTCCAAAAAGAACATAATCGGCAGACAACCCCAAAACATTACATACCTTGATAAGCATTTTTACAGAGATGCCCGTTCTTCCCCGCTCCAATTCTGCTAAATATGAAACACTAACATCCAGCTTTTCCGCAAATTTCTCTCTTATGTAGCCCATACTTTCACGGGCTTTTCTAATCCGTGTATGCAATCATCGTGGAATAATGAAGCGTAAGAACGGGGCTGTTTCTTTACAGCCCCGTTCTTCTTTATTATTCTGTTTCTTCTTTTTTCTTCTTTAGGTAAAAGACCACACCCACTGCACCGGCAGCAGCTACTGCCACCAATACCACCGGCAAAATCCACCAATATGTATTCCCCTTATTCAGCTCTTGTGTCTGAGGTTCCGGTTGCCGGGTCTTGCCGCAATCACTGCAAAGGGTTCCCTCTGCTTCCGTCCACTGATGCGCACCTTGATCCGCAACCGCACCGCAAGCACAGGTCCGCCAATGTTCTGTGGCATTTCCATCCCACTCTTCGGCATATTCGTGGATATGCTCTGCGGTATCCTCCGGGATATACTCCACCGGAGGCTCCGTCACCTCTTCTGTCGGCATCTCTGTGGTTTCCTCTGTTTCCACCGGTACCGGTTCTGTTACAGGAAGTGTTTCCTCCGTCACCTCCGGCAGTATTTCTGTGGTTTCCGGCACTTCTGCCAAAATCTGCAATTCTACCCCTTCCACGCTACAGGACAGGAAGCGGTCATTATTCTTAGCTGCCACTTCACCGGTGACGGTGGTACTGCCCCCGGGAGCATCCTTCTTTGCCTGTAAGGTAAAGGTCACAACATCACCAGTGAGCTTTTCCGGCTCTGTAAACAGCATCACCGCACCATCCGTCAAGGAAAAGTCCTTTAAGGATGCACTCTCCGCCAGGCAGGCACCTTCTGTCAGTTCCCAAACCTGGTCATCATAAGCCGGGATCAAGCCAATGGATGTACAGTTAAGGCTTCCTTCGATCCGGAGGGTGAACACCACCGATTCTCCCGGCTCAGCCGATTCCCGGTCTGCCACTATATTTAATGTTTCGGCAGCCAGCACCGGCATTGCCAGCACTGCCAGCAGCAGCACAAGGCTGCAAAACAGAAAAGGCTTTCTCATTTCTGTCACCTCTTATTTTTTGCTTGCATCATAATAGCACATTCCTTCCAAAATTACAAGTATTGTAAAAAATGAGCCGTTCCCAGGCATAGGATCGGCTCATTTTAAAGGATATTTATTAGGGAACATAGTATGCCACAGCAGATACCGGGCATCGGCTTCGTCAGTCTTTCCGTCACCGTTAACATCCCCGCTTTGGTGGATGGGGTAGTTGTTGGGGAACAGACCGTTTCTCAACAGGAATATAGCATCCGCGTCACTGACCTTATAGTCACCGTTATAATCACAGCGCACTGTAGAAGCAGAGAACACTGCCAAGTACACGGCATCGCCGGTACAAACAGTAACCGGCTTATCCCAGCCACGGAAGGTTGCACCTTCCCCTGTTGTTGCCGGGCGTGCCGGGGATTTAGGTGCATTCAAAGTTTCGCCGTAGTGGCAGGTGTCCACCCGGAGAGTCTGACCATCGGCATTTTTATAGGTTATCTTATATTCCTTATAGGCCGAAGTATAAACTGCGGTGTAGGTGGCATCTCCGGTACAGGTGGTTACCTTTTGATCCCACTTCTGGAAGGTGTACGTATAGGTCTTGTCGCCCTTTCTTACAGGATCGGCAGGCAGTTCTATTGTCTGACCGTAATTATACTTCTTTTCACTGAGGACTGTGCCGTCCCAGTTTTTGAAGGTTACGGTGTACGCATTCAATTTCAGACTGAAGGTGGTAGTATGTCCACGGAAAGAAACCGTTACCGTGGTATTTTCCAGATCCTTTGCCTTATAGTCAGTAACCAGATCTTTGGTGATGGATCTTGCAGAAACGGTACCGTCGGTATAGCGGATCTGCAGGACGCTGCCCTCTAACTGCAAGCTCTCCTGCATAGAGTTGTACACACGCTTATACGGAAGATTCAGCACCTTGATACCGGCTACCGTTACATCCAGATTCTTTTCAAAGCTTACATATTCCAGGCTGATCCAATAGCCGTCGGACATCTGACCCCAGACCCGTCTGCCATCGTCATACTCCTGCACGATCTCCACCTGGTCACCGTATTTCTTTTGACCGGAAAGGGTATCGTAATTGATCACCGGCTCGGTGCGGTAATTCACAGAAGTGCCGGTAACCGTTCCAAACCAGGGGACCCGCTTTTCTTCCTGAGGAAGCTGATAGCTTGTATCCGACAAACGGATCCAGCCATCCTTTGTTTTGCCCCAGGCATTTTCATAGATCTCCGTTACGTTAAGGCTTGTACCCTTTTTTACGGTGGTCACTGTATCATAATAAGAAGCAGGACCAGCATACACCGTCAGCTGAGAAGCCGTAACTGTAACTTTTTCACCAGTCACCTCGCCCATGGGAAGTTCAACCTCTTTGCCCCGTGGATCGTTCCACCGTGCGTAGAGCACCTGGCCGTTGGTAAGGCTATCGTCCAGCTTGTCCACTTTTTTGCCGTCAGCCGTGTACCAGCCTGCCAGGGTATATACAAACGAATTGCCCTGAGCATCTGTTCCTACAGGGATCTGTGTAAAGGACGCAGGCACTGTTGCAGGCTTTGTGCTGTCATAGCCACAGATACTGTAACGCACCTTGCCGCCGTTGCCGTTTAAGAACACCCATTTCAGGCTCTTGGAAGGTGAATGAGCGGTATAATTGCCATTGATGTACATATCTGCTTCGCAAAGCCGCCGGTTAATGAGGATATGCTCACCGCCGGCAGTACTGTACAGGCACATACCGTAAACCAGCCGGTTGCCGGTATCTCCGTCACGCACCGCAGAATTAAAATAACCGGAGGTCTCCTGCATCCAGGCAGGTCCGCAGTTATATGTAAAGCTTACCAATGCATCAAACTGATGCTGTTTCAGCTTCAAGCTGTGTTTTGATGCGAAGCTGTTTACATTATATTCGCAGCCGTCCAGTTCCTTATTCAGCAGTGCGACAGCCGCTTCCTGGGAAATGCCCTTTGTCTTATATTCTTCCAGCTTGTCATCGGGGCACTTAGTGCCGTAACCCACCGACCACTGGGAATGATCCCAATAAGGCTTAGCGCTAAAGCCTTCCAGGCTCTTCAACAAAGAGATAAAATCCCCGGAAACTGACATAGAGGATGCCTCAGCATGAACAGCCATTCCTGTCACGATGGTCAAAAACAGCACTATGTAAACAAAGCATTTCCGCATTCTTAAGCCCATAAAGCATCCTCCTTTCCGTTTATTTCAAGCCACACGGAAGTAGATTATACCATATATAATTCTATTTTGCAAGTCATTCCTTTTTTTCGAAGAATTCCCTTGTGATTCACCCCTGTGTGTGATAAAATTTTATAAGCAACAGCGGAAAGTATGATAAAAATTTGCATTTATATAGTCTGTTTTCAATGATAAAATGTAATAAATACAAATCCGCAGTGGTACTGAAAAATACCGTATACTTTAAAAGCTGAGAGGTGCTGTATATGAACATCATTTGGTTAGGTCAGGCTGGTTTCCTGCTGGAGAAAAACGGCAAAAAGATCCTCATTGACCCCTATCTGTCCGATGCCTGTCACAAGGTGAATCCTGCAAGCTTCCGCAGAACACCTCTGGACGCATCCTATCTTTCCCTGAAGCCGGATGCGATCCTGCTGACCCACGATCATATTGATCACACCGATCCGGAAACTTTGGAGCATTATCTTCCCGGCGATGGAGGTATTCTGGTGCTTGCCGGTGCCAATGCCTGGGACAAGGTCCGTACCTACGGCGGCAACAACAACTATGTCCGTTTCCGTCCCGGTACCCGTTGGAGCTGGGAGGGTCTTACCTTCTACGCCGTGAAGGCAGAGCATTCTGACCCGGAATCCATCGGTATTGTGGTGGAGGATGGCAGCAAGAAGTATTACTTTACCGGCGATACCCTGTATAACGAGGAAGTTCTGCAATCCCTGCCTAAGGATCTGTTTGCCGTATTCCTGCCCATTAACGGCAAGGGCAACAATATGAACGCTGAGGATGCGGCTGCCTTTGCAGCTGCCACCGGTGCCCGGTATGCAGTGCCCGTCCACTTCGGTATGTTTGACGAGTTGGATCCTGCTGTTTTCCAGGCAGCCAATGCCGTGATCCCCACGCCTTATCAACCTGTATTTCCGGAGGATGTATTATGAAAACTGTACTGATCACCGGTGCTACCCGAAACACCGGCTTTGCCATTGCCCGGCGCTTTGCCGCTGAAGGCTACCGGGTTGCCATTACCAGCCGTGACGAAGCATCGGCACAGGAAGCGGCTGAAAAGCTGTCCCGGGAATTCTCTGTAACCGCCAAAGGCTACGCTATGTCCTATGATTCTGTAGCATCTATTCAGGAAACCTTCCAAAAAGTGGAAGCTGACTTTGGCAAGCTGGATGTATTTGTTGCCAACAGTGCCAATCTGGGTATTGGCTTTGGCTTGATGAACACACCGGAAGCTGAATTTGACGCCATTGCCAGTGTGAATATCAAAGGCAACTTCTTCTGTTGCCAGTGTGCGGCAGAGCTGATGAAAAAAGCCGGCGGTGGTAGCATCGTCACCATAGGCTCTGTACAGGGCACCGGTGCCGTCTCCGGACGGACTGTGTACGCAATGAGCAAGGCTGCCCTCTCTATGCTGGTAAAATCTATGGCATATGAACTGGGTCAGTTTGGTATCCGTGCCAATAATGTGGTAGCAGGCGCTGTCCATTCCCAGCGGTGGGACGGAATCAGCCAGCAGGAACTGGAAGCCCGTCGCAGCCGTTACCCTGCCGGCAGAGAGTCCACCGAGGAGGAGATCGCCAATGCCGTTTATTTCCTGGCATCTGAAAACTCTGCCACCATCACAGGAACAGACCTTACAGTAGACTCCGGTATCACCGCCTGTCTGCTGCCTTATCAAAAACAATAAAAAAGGAGATCAGTTATGAAAATTACAGACATTAAAGTTTACATTATGGATGCCTACCGCACCAACTGGACCTTCATCAAGGTGGAGACCGACGAAGGTCTGTACGGCTGGGGCGAAGCTTCCCTGGGTACCCAGGAAATGGCGCTGAAGGGCTGTGTTGAGGACCTGAAGCGTCTGATCGTAGGCAGAAATCCCCTGGAGATCGAAAAGATGCGCTTTGAAGTCTACCGGGATATTTACTGGAAGGGCGGTCCTGTGCTGATGTCTGCCATCAGCGGCATCGAAATGGCAATGTGGGACATCACCGGCAAG
>JAZQHW010000135.1:0-6402 GCA_045540795.1 Faecousia sp.
CAGTTGACCCGGATACCGCTGGGTCCCAGTTCCTGTGCCAATGCCTTGGAAAGGGCGATCACCGCACCCTTGGAGGCAGAGTAGCATACCTCACAGGAAGCACCTACCTGTCCCCACATAGAGCTGACGGTAATGACACAGCCCTTCTGCTTTCTCAGGAAGTAGGGTGTGGCAGCGTTGACGCAGTTGTAAATGCCCTTGACATTCACAGCAAAGACTCTGTCCCATTCTGCTTCCGGGGTCTGACTCATTAGCCTGTAGCTGCAGATGCCGGCATTGCAGATGAGGATATCCGTATCCCCGATCTGCCGGAAAGCAGCCTGTACTGCGGCAGCGTCGGCAACATCACAGCAGATGGCAGTGGCACCGGTTTTCTCCGCAACTGCCCGGGCTGCTTCGTGATTCTTTTCATACAGGAAAAATACCCGATGGTTTTTGGCAGCAAAACGGGCAACTGCCGCCGCGCCGATTCCCCGGGATCCTCCGGTGATCACAACGGTTGACATAATATTTATCTCCTTATTAAGAAAGAGGTCAAAGAAGCCGCCAAGACGAACAAATCGAAGGCGTAGCGTACATAGGGTACGTGAGTCCTTCGATTTGTGAAGTAAGTCAAAATGCCTTGCTTCGCAAGGTTTTTGTATTCTTCAACAAACGGAACGCAAGCAATGCATTTCCTGTGCGCAAACAGGAGAATGACCAAGGCTGTAATCCTCATTTTGACGGTTGGTGGCTTTTTTGACACTCTGAAGGCTGCTGCGTCAGCAGCCTGTTTATCTTCTGCGGCTTTTCGTCCGGTGATCGGAATACTGCCGGATAGAAGAGATCTTACTGTCGGATTCAGTCATAAATGCCTTCAGCTTCTCTTCAAAAAGCTGATCGGCGGTTTTGGGTGCGGGAGGGGGTGTGGGAGCAGAACGGGCAGGGCGGCCCTGCGGGTTGTCCCGGCGACCGGAGAAGCTGCGCTGGGACTGGTTCTCCCGCTGCGGCTTTGCTTCCAGCCGTTTAATGGACAGGTTGATCTTACCGTTCTCTGTGCCGATGACCATAACCTTTACATCCTGCTCTTCCGTCAGATGCTGACGAATATCGCTGACATAGGTGTTTGCCACCTCAGAAATGTGCACAAGTCCGGTTTTGTTCTCCGGCAGACTGATGAATGCGCCGAAATTGGTGATGGATTTTACTTTCCCTTCTAAAACTGCTCCTACGGTTAACTCCATATATGTTTTGCTTCCTCCAATTTATTCCGGTTGAAAAATAACAGAATCAGGATCAAACAGACCCAACAGTCGGTTGGCAAGATCCTTAACGCTTTGGATAGTTCCCAGCTGACTGATGTCCTGAGAAACGGCTTGGTTTTGCTGTTCCAAAGCGGCGGCTTCTTCCCGAAGCTGATTTTCCTGGGCTTTGGTGTCCAGCCAGGCGTTGCGCAGGACGATCAGTGCCATTGTGCCTGCGATGAGCAGAGCCAGCACGATACCCTTGAGCAGGGGGGAGCTGCGCTGATAGACCAGTCGGATCCGTTTGAAGGGATTGGGACGGGTTGCCATAGCGAGTACCTCCTTTGTGCAAGTGTGCGACAATCTTCCAAATATCTATTGTACATACTTTTTTCACGGTTGCCAAGAGAAATTTTGATATTTTTTTGATTTTTTTTGAAAAAAACAGAAACGGGGCTGCGAAAAGCCTCAAAATCCGGGCAACACCGCGCCAAAACAGGGCAAAAACCGGACGCAGAAGCTTCCCCGGGAGAGTCTCCCACAGGATGCAGCCGATGGCAAGACCGGAAACATACCCCAAACGGATGTCCCCTTTGCATACGGCAAAGCCTAAATACAGCCATGCCCACCCGGCGGCAAGAAGAAATAAAAAATCGCTCAGGGCAGTAAACCGGGGACGCAGGGGTCGGAGAAAACCGTAACAGATCCCCAGTCCCAACCCCAGCACCAGAGCAATGCCGAAGCGAAAAAACGCAGTTTCCGGGGTGGTCATCGAAACAACCGCCCCCAGAAGCTTTCCTGCTGACCGTCATCCTGATAGGTAAGAGCGGAGATCTGCCCTTCCAAAACCGCCTGTCCTACTTCCAAAGACAGATCCTTCAGCTGGAGCTCCTGCCCCCGGACCTCCAGCGTACCCAGAACGGTATGCAGAAGCACAATATCCTCTTCAAAGCTTACCACCTCCGTCACCCCGGTGACAGTGAGATGCTTGCGTTCGTTCATTGTCAATTTATGGGGCAGCTGCACAGGCTCTTGAATCACATTGATCACCTCAATGGAGTTTATGCGTCCAAAGCCTGTGGCAGACCATTTGACAGGGACTCTTTTTCCGGTTATACTAACGGATATGGCATAAGGAGGGATAGGATGCAGATCGGTGTCAGAATGCTGGAAGACCAGACCGGTCACGAAGCCGGGCAGCAGCTGCTGGAGCAGATGTACCGGGAATATACCGGAAAAGCGCTGCCACCGGTTTGCCGTACACCCCGGGGCAAGCCTTATATTCCCGGTGATCCGGTGCATTTTTCCATTTCCCACACAAAACGGCGGGTGTTCTGTGTTTTATCAGATACCCCGGTGGGCATCGATGCGGAGGAAGCAGACCGGCAGATCGATCTGCGTCTTGCGGATAAGATATTATCCCCGGCAGAGCAGCTACGGTATCACCGGACAGCAGATAAGCGAATGACCCTTCTGCGCTTTTGGGTGCTGAAGGAGGCGCTGGCAAAAGCTTCGGGAGAGGGCTTGCGGGGCTACCCCAATGCTACAGATCTGGATCCGGAAGATCCCAGGATCATTTTACGGGACGGCTGCCTGGTGGCAGTGGTCCGGGGAACAGGAGAGGAAAATGATGTTGTTTGATACCCATGCCCATATGAATGACCCCGCCTTTGATGAGGATCGGGAATCGGTACTGCTGGGACTGAAGGACCGGGGCGTAGAATGGATGATGAATGTAGGCTGCTGCCTGGATTCCTCCCGGGATTGCATCGCAATGGCGGAGCAGTATCCCTTTGTATACGCCTCTGTGGGTACCCATCCGGATTCTGCCGATGAGGTGGATGAAGGGGTGCTGGATCAATATAAAGAAATGGCAAGACACCCGAAGGTGCTTGCCATTGGTGAGATCGGCTTGGATTATTATTATGAAACCATCCCCCGGCAGGTGCAGCAAAAAGCCTTCCGCCTGCAGATGGAGCTGGCAAAGGAACTGAATATGCCGGTAATCGTCCACGAGCGGAATGCCCACGATGACGGTATGCGCATCGTAAAGGAATTCAAGGGTGTCACCGGCGTGTTCCATTGCTACTCCGGCTCTGCGGAAATGGCACGGCAGCTGGTGGATATGGGCTGGTATATCGGCTTCACCGGTGTGCTGACCTTCAAAAATGCCCGGAAAGCCGTGGAAACGGCACAGCAGATCCCCCTGGAGCGGATCGTGCTGGAAACAGACTGTCCCTTTATGGCACCGGAACCCTTCCGGGGCAAGCGGAACGATCCCGGCTACCTGTACCGGATGGCAGAACGGCTGGCAGAGCTCCGGGGACTGACGGTGGAGCAGGTCCATACCGCCACTACCCAGAATGCCAAGAGGCTGTACCGGCTAGACTGAGGGATTATTCCTTCGAATGGTCTGCACCAGATGATCCACAAAGGACCATACCGGCGGTTCCAGCCATTTGTCATAAAGAATACACATATAAAGTGCCTGATGCCAGTTTTCCATCGGCACATAGCAAACTCCCTCTGCCGGTTCTGCGCAGTCGGCAGGCAGGCAGCAGACACCCACGCCGGCTGCCACAAGATCCAAAGCAGCCCGGGCGGTGTTCACGGTGCAGACCACATTTTCGTCGGCATTTAAACCGTTTGCCCACTGACCGAAGCTCTGCTCCAGATCGTAATTAAAAACCACCTGAGGTTCCTGAGATAAGCGGGCAGGAGAGAGGGAGCTTGCCTTTGCTGCCGGATGTCCCATAGGCAGGGCAGCGGAGAAATTTCGCTGACAAAGCTTCCGGAAATGAAGGCTTCTGTCCCGGTTGGTGGTATCCACAATGGCCATATCCAGCTTTTCCTGGCGCACCAGATCCATCAGCTCCTCTGCGGAGCTTTCGGTGAGCCGGAAACGGATACGGTCATTTTGTTTTATGTAAGTGGCGATCTCCCGGGCAACAGTACCTGCCAAAGTGCCGGAAACAATGCCCATCCGGATCACCACCGGCGCGCTGATCTTACTGTCCCGGAGAGTCACCGAAGCGGTGTTCAGCTCCTTCAGTGCCGCATCCACCTTCTCCTGATAGTACCGCCCCTCTTCTGTAAGACGGATGTTCCGTCCCACCTTTTCAAACAGACGGATCCCGCCCAGCTCCGTTTCCAAATGATGGATGGCGCTGCTTAAAGAAGGTTGGGAAATACCCAGCCGTGCCGCCGCCAAAGTATAGTGCTCCACCTGGGCAAGAACGGAAAAATATCGAAGGTAGTTATAGTTCATTGTGCGACCTCCACAAATCTATAGATAGAAACTATAGATAAAATATCATAACTATATTGGTTTTTGCAAGAATTATTTGTATAATGAGCGAGGTTTTTGAAAAAAACCGTTTTTCAGTCCCTTTCCCCCGGAAACAAGGATTGCTTTCCAGCGAGAAATGTGGTAAAATGTCCTGTGAGAATGAGCAAGGAGAAAGCAATTATGAGTTTTACATACAAAGGCTTAAAAGCCAGGCTGGAACGGCATACCGTTACCGAGGAAGAGGTAGACCGCAATCTGCAGCGCCTTTTGCAGCAGAATCCCCGGATCGCAGAGATCAGCGACCGTCCTACGGAGCTGGGGGATGAAGTGGTTTTGGACTATGCTGGCTTCTGCGGCGGTGAGCAGTTCGCCGGCGGCACAGCGGAGAAACAGACCCTGGTGCTGGGCAGCGGAATGTTTATTCCCGGCTTTGAAGAGCAGCTGGTGGATAAGGTCCCCGGCGAGGAAGTGACGGTAAAGGTCACCTTCCCGGAGGTTTACCACAGCGAAGCTTTGGCAGGCAAGGAAGCAGAGTTCAAGTGCAAGATCAAGTCCATCCGGGTAAAGACCCCTTATGAAATGGACGATATCTTCGCAAAAGAGGTAGGTCAGTGCGACAGCCTGGCAGATATGCGGCAGAAGATGCAGCAGAGCCTGCAGAAATATGCCGATGAGCAGGGGGAAATGGACCTGCAGGACGGACTTCTCCGTCAGGCAGCGGAAACTATGGAGATCACCATTTCCGATAAGATGCTGGCAGATGCCGTGGAAGAGCAGCTGCAGAACCTCCGGGCACAGCTTGCCCAGCAGGGTCTGAATCTGGAAATGTACTGCCAGTTTATGAACACCACAGAGGATCAGCTGAAAGAGGATCTGCGTCCCCAGGCGGAATTTGCCATCCGCAGCCGTGCGGTGATCGATGAAGTGGTGCAGATCGAAGGTCTGGAAGCAGACAAGGAAGATATTGCAAAGGCTTTGGCAGTGATCTGCCGGCATAACAATATCACTATGGAACAGCTTCAGGAGCAGTATGACGCGGCTCTGGAGCAGGCAGTTATCAACAGTGTCCTTACCGGCAAGGTAATGCAGCTGATCCGGGCTGCTGCCATTGTCGAGGAATAAATACGTTAACAATAGTGCCGTACCCCGGCACCAACATTAAGGAGGAAACACACTATGGCAATCGTTTATGACGAAAATGGCAAGTATGTGGACGAGAAGGGCCTGGTAAAGCTGGACCCCACCAAGTTCGCTGACTGGCAGATCGCAGAGGAAGCTGAAAAGACTCTTCCCTCTGTGGACTACTTCCGTGAGAAGCTGGGTCTGCTGCCCGAGGAGATCATCCCCTACGGCAAGACTCCCAAGATCGACTTCATCAAGGTTATGAACCGTCTGAAGGACAAGCCCGACGGCAAGTTCATCGAAGTCACCGCTGTTACCCCCACCCCCTTCGGTGAAGGTAAGTCCACCGTTTCTCTGGGCCTGATCGAAGGTCTGGGCTACATCGGCAAGAATGCCGGCGGCGCTCTGCGTCAGCCCTCCGGCGGCCCCACCATGAACGTTAAGGGTACTGCAGCCGGCGGCGGTAACGCTCTGCTGATGCCCATGACCGAGTTCTCTCTGGGTCTGACCGGCGACATCAACGACATTATGAACGCGCACAATCTGGCTATGGTTGCTCTGACCGCCCGTATGCAGCACGAGCGCAACAACAACGACGAGTGGCTGGCCAAGAAGGGCCTGAAGCGTCTGGACATCGACCCCAAGCGTGTGGAAATGGGCTGGATCATTGACTTCTGCGCACAGAGCCTGCGTAACATCATCATCGGCATCGGCGGTCCTCTGGACGGCTTCATGATGGAGAGCAAGTCCGGCATCGCTGTCGGCTCC
>JAZQHW010000136.1:0-5837 GCA_045540795.1 Faecousia sp.
ATCCTGCAAGGTTGCGTCCATAGCATGACCCATATGCAGCTGACCGGTAACATTCGGGGGCGGCATAACAATGGTAAAGGGTTTTGCATCCTTATTCTGTGCAGGACGGAAATAACCGTTTTCCTCCCACATTTTATAAATTTCATTTTCCACTTGCTGCGGTTCATAAACCTTGGGAAGCTCTCTAGCCATCTTCAACACTCCTTTAAAATTAAAAACCCTGAGCATAAAGCTCAGGGCGAAAAATACTTTCCGTGGTACCACCTGAATTCCCAATCTGGGCACTTGACAGCGATAACGGGCTGAACCGTACTCCCCTACTCATTTCAGGAAATCTGCTCCAAAGCGACAGTTTCTACCGGATATATATGCTTGCACCAAACGCATACTCTCTAAAATACCCTTTGAAGAAACCCTCTTCTTCAACACAATTTATGTAAATTTATCATAAATACAAAGATATGTCAACTAAATTTCTAAATTTATGTCCTGGATTCTTGACTGAAATTCTACTTTGACATATAATAAAGCAAATCTTGTTTGTGAGTTGATGTATATGAAATTATCCTTGATCGTGCCTTGTTATAACGAGGCGGAAAATGTCGCTGCATTCCAGGATGCTGTTATCAACGCATTCTCAGGCTGTAACTACGATTATGAAATCGTTTATATTGATGATGGGAGCAAGGACGCGACGCTCGTTGAGCTTCGCAAGCTGTTTAATGCACAGTGCTGCCCTGTTAAGGTAATCAGCTTCGCCAGGAATTTTGGCAAAGAAGCAGGACTTTATGCCGGATTAAAGCATGCCAGTGGCGATTATATTGCTTTGATCGATGCAGATCTGCAGCAACGCCCTGAGATCGTTCGGGATATGGTGAATATCCTTGACGAAAAACCTAAATATGATATTGTTGCGGCATATCAGGATCGTCGTGGTGAAGGTAAGATCCTCTCTTTCTTTAAGAAATCCTTCTATAAGCTGATCAACAGTCTTTCTAACGTTGAACTGAAACCGGATGCCAGTGATTTCCGCACTTTCCGGAGAAGCGTTGCGGAAAGTATATTGTCATTGGGTGAATACCACCGCTTCTCAAAAGGAATATTTGCCTGGGTGGGATACAACACCTGTTTTATTCCTTATACCGCTTGTGAGCGTGCTGCCGGTACTACAAAATGGAGCTTCCGGAAGCTGTTCAATTATGCCATTGACGGTATCATCGGTTATTCTACTACCCCTTTGCGTATTGCCACATTTCTTGGTATCATCACTGCAATTGCGGCATTCATTTACTCTGTAATCGTAATTCTTGAAAAATTGATAACAGGAATTGATATCCCCGGCTATGCAACCTTGATCGTGCTGGTTCTTTTCCTGGGAAGTATGCAGCTGTTCTGTATTGGAATTATCGGTGAATATGTCGGCAGAACCTTTGAACAAAGCAAAGACCGTCCCATTTACATTGCGAAAGAAATTCTAACCAAAGACAATTAATAATTACACGGGTGTTGCGATTTGCAACACCCGTGTTTGATTACACAATTTAAAATTCGCCGCTATCATACATAACCGCGGATAAGGCACAAAGCGGTGCGGTTTCACATCGAAGGATCCGCTTTCCCAGGGTACAGACGGACATTCCTGCTTTTGCTGCTTTTTCAACTTCGCCAGGTTCAAATCCACCTTCCGGACCGGTCATAAGGCTGACTGTTGCATATCTGTTACTTTTCAATGTCATTTGTAACGTCGTAGCTTGCTCATTCTCATAGAACAAAATCGGAATATCTGTTTGCAATGCGCGCTCAATCGCCTCCTGGAAACTACTGAGTGTAATAACATCCGGCACACAGCCTCTTCCGGATTGTTCTGCTGCTGAGGCAGCGATCTTTTGCCATCGATCCAATTTCTTTTTAAGGCTTTTTTCGTCCGGCTTGGATACGCATCTTGCTGACGGAAAGGCAATAATTTCGTAAGCGCCGAGTTCCGTCGCTTTTTGAATCACGTGTTCAAACTTATCCCCTTTTGAAAACGCCATATATACACTAACTTTTACTTTTGCTTCAGAAGCAGACGCTTGTCTGTGATTAACAACAAGACACACTTGCCCGTTACTGACATCACTAATGGTACACAAACACTCGTTTCCCAGTCCGTCACAAACAGTCACTTCTTCCCCGACTTTTAAGCGCAGCACTTTTGCGTGATCTGCATTTTCTCCTGACAAAACGATAAAATCATCGCCAATCTGCTCTTCTGTAACAAAAAAGCGAGCCATAAGTATTCCCCTTTACTCATTTTCTGTGATTATATCAAATGAAATATACGCTTTCAAGACTTAGTTAAGGAAAAATCCTATTGACAAAATCTATTCTGCAAGTTATAATGCAGTAGTTCTTTGCGAGAGTGTTGGAATGGTAGACAAGCACGTTTGAGGTGCGTGTGGTTATCGCCGTGTGGGTTCGAGTCCCATCTCTCGCACCATTATACCGGATACCTATGGGTATCCGGTTTTTCTTTGGACAAAAGCTATAAACAACCCGTTTTAAGGGCATTAGTAATAGTATATTCTTGATTTTGTATCGTAACTATGATATATTTTTAAAAAACCAATGAAAAGAAGGTTATTATGATAAAAATACGATTCTTCTTTACAATGCTTGCAGCTAAGCTGGCAAATTTAGCATTAAAGATTCTAGGTCGAAACGCATCCTATCTTCCCGGTATGATCGCATTAAGAATGGATAGTGGTTTTATCGGTCATCTAACACCTCCCAAAACCGTTATTGCTGTTACCGGTACCAACGGAAAAACAACAGTCAGCAATCTGATCACTTCTATTCTGCGGGAGAATGGTTACCAGGTAACGAACAACGGACTTGGCTCCAATGTACAGGCTGGTATTGCTACTATTCTTCTTCAGGAGTCTACCTTATGCGGCAAACCCAAAAACGAGATTGCCGTATTGGAAGTTGACGAAAGAAGCTCTTTGAAAATTTACCCCTACCTTAAGCCTGACTACCTGGTTTGCAATAACATCATGCGGGATTCTCTGAAACGCAATGCACACACAGATTTCATCAGCTATATTATCAATACAGCACTTCCTAAAGAAACAACGCTGATCCTAAATGCAGATGATTTGATTTGCGCTTCTCTTGGACCCAAAAACCATAATCGCGTATACTTCGGTATGGAAGCAAATAAGCCAACGGTTCAGGAGTCTCAATTTGTCCAGGATATCGTGTATTGTCCCGAATGCGGTGAATTATTAGAAGCTGAGTATTTGCGTTACAATCACATTGGCAGAATGCACTGCACAAAATGTAGTTTTGCCTCCCCTGTTGCTGATTTTTCTGTTACAGATATTGACCGTGACAACAATACTTTTACCGTTTCCCACGACGGAGCTGAAGAAAAGTACAACCTCATCAACGATAACATTGTAAATGTGTATAATTTCTGCGGTGCAATAGCTCTTCTTAAAACATTTGGTCTAACTACAGAACAAATTGAAAAAGGTTTTGCAAAATCTAAAATCGTCAAGACCCGTTATGATCAAATCAAAACACCCGGTTTTACAATCACAATGCAGCTGGCAAAAGGACAAAACCCCATTGCCTGCGCAAGATGCTATAGTTATGTATCCAAGTGTCCCGGTGATCGCAAGGCGGTTATTATTATGGTGGACGACAAAGGTGATAATTTAAACAATTCAGAAAGCACCTGCTGGCTCTATGATTGCGATTATTCTTACCTTACCCATCCTTCTATATCACAGATTATTTTCTCCGGACCCAGATGCAAAGACCATTACCTTCGCGCTATGATTGCCGGTATCGCACCAGAGAAAATAAAAACCACTGAAAGCTTTACTGGCGGACCTGCCTTAGTTGACAACACGATAAGCGATGATGTTTATGTTCTGTATGATCCATATTTGCTCTCTGAGGCAAGTACTGTCAAGAATGAACTGATTAAAATGGGAACGGAGGGAAACAAAAATGAAAATTGAGATCCTGTTCCCTGAAATTTGCGGACTGTACGGTGACGCACAAAATATCAGCTATCTTCGTGCTACGCTGCCGGAGGCTGATTTTATCGAGACCCCTTTAACAAACATACCCTATTTTGTTGACAATACACCGGATCTGATCTATATCGGCTCTATGAGTGAAGAAACGCAACGTCGGGTTATTGATAAACTCCTTGCTTACAAAGACAGAATCTTGCAACTTGTAGAGCAAAATGTTACTATTCTTGCTACAGGTAATGCGGGTGAGATCTTCTGTCAGAGCATTGAATATGTAACCGAGAAAAAAACAAAAGACGGACTTGGACTTTTTCCAATGACTGTCAAAACAGACCTGTTCGATCGCTATAACGGCAAGGTCCTCGGTAAGTTTGAGGATATGATCATCGTTGGTTTTCGGTCACAGTTTAGCTTTATTTATGGAGATAACAGTGATTGTTACTTTGTTAAATGTCAACGCGGTGACGGAATCAATCGTAACAGCAAGCTGGAAGGCTTGCGGCTGAATAATCTGATATGTACACAAATTATTGGGCCCATCCTGCCACTGAACCCTTTGTTCTGCGAATATCTTCTCAACTTGGCTGGTACAGATACAACGGCTGCATACCGCGAAGCAGCAATGGATGCATATCAGCAGCGAATTGCAGAATTCAGCGATTCTAATGTAGTATTTGGTCATAACAAATAACAATTCCCCGTCTTCTAATAGAAGACGGGGTCAAATTATTTGCGGAATACCATCCATTTACTAAAGAAGTAATTCAATATCACAACCAACACACTGGTAAGGAGCTTCCATATATTTCCGTTCCAATGCATCATATCTACTGTAAGGAAAATAATAACTGTTTCCGCAAGTCCGGAGCCAATACGGCAGCTGAAGAACGTTATAATCTCTTTCAAAACGGTTTTAGGTGACCAGTCATTACTTTTAAAAACAAAGGGTTTATTTGTAAAGAAGGCAAATACAACAGAGAAAAACCATGCAATAATATTACATACGCTGGCAGAAATACCGATTGAATTATACAGTGGTAAGTAAACCAGGTAATTAACAAGCGTAGTCATTCCACCGAATATAATATATAAAAGAATCTCTCTATGGCGAACAATCAATTCTTTTATCTTAGTAATCAATTTAAACACCTCTTAGGGGTGTCTCATTCATTTTGAGACACCCCCATAAAATCATTTGTTTAAAAGCTTCTCCAGAGCAGCAAGCTTAATGCAAGTGCAGAACACTTCCATAGCCTGTTCCAGTTCCGCTACAGGCGGCAGACTGGGGGCGATACGGATGTTGCTATCCTGCGGATCGTTTCCATAGGGATAAGTAGCGCCAGCGGGTGTCATCTCAACACCTGCCTCCTTGCAGAGGCTGAGAGCACGCTTTGCAGTTCCGGGCATAGCATTGAAGCTTACAAAATAACCGCCCTTAGGTGTATTCCACTGGGCAATTCCCAAAGGTTTGATCTCGCTGTTCAGCTTATCAGCTACTACAGCGAACTTAGGACCAAGAAGTGCAGCATGCTTTTTCATAATTTCAAGAGTATTGGCTTTATCCTTCAAGAAACGTACATGGCGCAGCTGATTGACCTTATCCTGAGAGATCATCTGGATGCCAAACATCTTGGAAATATAAGCAATATTAGCTTCCGAAGCAGCCATAACAGAAATCCCGCCGCCGGCAATTGTGATCTTGGAAGTGGAAGCAAACTCGTAGACCATATCTGCATTATCGGCTTCCTCACACAGAGAGAGGATATCCGGGAACGGCACATATTCACCGTCAAATTCATGGACGCAGTA
>JAZQHW010000137.1:0-2411 GCA_045540795.1 Faecousia sp.
ATCCGTTTTTTGTCAATGCCTCTCCTACGATATTTTCATATAAGGCACCCTTGTACACACCTAAATTCTTATTTGCTCGAAGATCTTCTTGTGCTTCCTCATCCAGCATTGCAACAAACAATCCAGTATCAAAGAAATAAAGCTTATACTTTGTATCATCATAATTGCCTTTCAAGGGCAATTCCGGATAAGTTAAACAATAACATATGTTGACAATGCCTGCATCTTTTAACCATTCAATGCATCCGCGATAATCTTTGAATCTTGCACCGCTTGCCACTTTTGATATTTGAAACTTTTTATTATCTTTGGCTAGTTGTACCGGTATTTGTTCAAACACATTTAGAATTCGTGTTTGATCCAACCCTTCTGCATATTTGCGAACGTCTTCTCGGTAATCAGCAAGCAGTTGTCGCTGAATGTCCAGAGTTCCTTCAAATGTCCCCTTTACCACGTATTCTCGTACTACTGCAGGCATGCCGCCCAAAATGCAGTAATCTAAAAACAAGCTACTATATATTGCCATTTCTGTAGCATTGAACGGCTTCAATGATTTCATGTGCCAAAGCATTTCTTCTATTGCTATATTGTCGTATCCTTTAGCCCATAAGAATTCTTCGAAATCCAGAGAATACATATTATAGTCTGTTTTGTAGCCTACACTATTGCTCTCAATGATGCTGTAATGAATTCCCAATAATGAACCGCTGCAAATCACATCAAAACGACCATCAATTTTAAAAAATTTCAATGCGGTTGCAATCTTGGGGAAATCCTGCAATTCATCAAAAAACAACAGTGTTTCCCCTGCTTCAAACCTTTTCGTAGGGTCAATCCGTGAAATATTACGAATGATGTCCTCTGTCTTAAACCCATCTTCAGTTATCAACTTATACTTAGGTTCTTCAACGAAATTAATGTAAATTACGTGCTTATATGTGTTCTCTGCAAACCGACGTATTGACTCTGTTTTTCCAACTTGCCTTGGTCCCTTTACTATCAATGGTTTTCGATCAGGATCTTTCTTCCAATTTAATAAATAGCTATCGATTTTACGCCTTAAATAGATGTCAGCCAATTCGTTTCACCTCCCATATACAATAATATACCGAAGAATCATCATTTATTCAAGTAGTTTCACAAAAAATGAGCGAGTTTGTAGCTTTAATTACAAAATAATGAGCGAGATTTAGCTCTTGTCCACAAAAAAGCCAGCGATTCATTGCATAATTTGGCTCCTACCAATCAACAATCACCAACGCACATACAAAAACGTCATAATATGCGCAAAGCATAAAACACATTTATTTCCTTTTCTTCTAAAATGGAGGTGCTGACTAACAGCACCTCCATCCCAACATATGATTAATTTCTTCTGTTTCACTGACCAGAGTTTCCGGAAGTAAATACTAAAAATACCTGCTCCCACTCACCGTCAGCCAACTGCACTGCGTCAGACACCTGAATCCATCCGCCCACACCATCCATGGTTTCCAAGTAGACCCAGTTCTTCGCCGGTCCAAAGATAAACGATGACGCATCATCTCTGTCCCGTTCAATGACCATCTCTGATTTCTTTACCATAACCTCCTGCTGATTGATTGTCGCCACTTCTTCCGCATCGGGATCAGGCTCCGCATAAATCACGATAGGTTTATTTACCATCACAACGCACTCGTCTACGAAATCATACATTTCCGCGTAATGCCTCTGATAAACACCGTCCGCATCCATTTTCCACTCAAAACGAACACGGCTGTCGAAAGGATCAAACGGATCACGCAAGGCAATCAGGTTGTCTTTCCCGATCACCGTATTTTCACCCAACAGGTCAATGAACTCATCAAGTATCCACACAAGTTCTCCGCCGTCATAAGCGAATACGCAAGTTTCGTTTCCCTGAAGATCTTTCTCTGATATAACCTCTGTCAATGCCAGCAAGATCTTCTCACCATCGGGACTGAAAGCCAGCACATTCCAGCGGTACTTCTGATCATTCAACCCTGACTTGTACTTGCCCATATATCCAATCTGGTCGGAAGCCTCCCCCACAGAAAGGGTGTACATCTCCCAAGTCACATAGGGAACACCATTGATTTCTGAATAGCGGTAGTTTCTCGCCAGTTCACCCTGGCAGCTGAGCGCGATCCGCTCCGGCACACCGTCTACATCCACATCCAAAAGAATCTCCAGCGGGTTAGCGTGACCCTCGCCCAGCACAAACACCTTTCCGGGATTGTTAAGAATATCCTGTGTCAGCGCAAGCGCTTCATCCTTTAACTCCTCGATTACCTGCTCAGTATAGTAGGGGGCTCCTACCTCAGGCACACGGGTGCGAATATCGGTGGGTCCGTAGGTTTCCTCCGGTTCAGTAGGCACAGGTTCAGTGCGTGCCGGCTCAGTAGAATCGA
>JAZQHW010000138.1:0-9463 GCA_045540795.1 Faecousia sp.
ACTGTGCTACACTGATGAATAAGGGCCTGGAAGTGATCGAAGCAATGCGCTTGTACGAACTTCCGTTGGAGCAGGTGGATGTGGTTATCCACCGGCAAAGTATTGTTCACAGTTTGGTTGAGTTTACTGACGGTGCGGTTATGGCACAGCTGGGAAGCCCGGATATGCGCCTGCCCATTCAGTTGGCAATGACATATCCAAATCGTTACCCGTGTCCTGTTGATGCTTTGGATCTTTTAAAATGCGGGCATTTGACATTCCAGGCACCGGATATGGAAGCATTTCCTTGCCTTCAGTTGGCGCGGGACTGTGCAAAAAAGGGCGGTACGGCTTGTCCGGTTATGAACGGTGCCAATGAAGAAGCGGTTTCTCTTTATTTGAATAATGAAATCGGTTTTTATGATATTTATGCGTTGGTGAAATATGCGGTAGATACGGTACCGTTTATTCAGAATCCTACGTTGGAGCAGATTCTGGATGCGGACAGGTTGGCCCGGGAAGCGGTACGGAGTCGAATTTTCTAAAAAAGCGAGGCAAATTATGACCATTGTTTTTGCAATCCTTTTATTTAGTTTGTTGATTTTTGTTCATGAGCTTGGACACTTTGTTGCTGCAAAGCTATCCGGTGTACAGGTGAATGAGTTTGCTGTTTTTATGGGTCCGGCAATCGTAAAATGGCAAAAGGGAGAAACTGTATACTCCATTCGTTGTATTCCTATTGGCGGTTATTGCGCTATGGAAGGGGAGGATGAGGCTTCTGATAATCCCCGGGCTTTCCACTCTGTAGCTTGGTGGAAGCGTATAATTATCCTTGTTGCCGGTTCTTTTATGAATTTTGTTGCAGGATTGCTGATCATGCTCATCGTTTATGCACCGGCTAAGGAGTTTGTTGTACCTGTGATCGATAGCTTTGAAAGCTTCAGTACGGTGTCCGGAGCCGATGGTTTACAAGTGGGAGATGAGATCCTGGAGGTAGACGGAGAAAAAATCATTCTCCAGTCAGACTTTTCTATGATCCTCTCACTCAATCCTGGTGATGTACACGATTTAGTGGTTTCCCGTAACGGTCAAAAAGTATATTTGAATGACTTTGAGATGATTAAACACGAAACTACTACTGACAGAGGCGAAACAGAAATGCTCTACGGTATTAACTTTTCCTATGAGGATGCGAATTTGGCAAATAAGATTGCTTATTCCTGGAAGAGTTGTCTGAATACTGTGCGCACGGTTCGTCTTAGCCTACAGATGATGTTTACCGGTAAGGCTGGCTTGAAGGATATGACCGGTCCGGTGGGAATCGTGCAAATTATGTCGGATACAGCGAAAGCTTCAAAAACTGCTGGGGATGCAATACTGAATATGCTATACTTTGGTGGCTTTCTTGCTGTTAATCTGGCTGTGATGAATATGCTTCCGTTTCCGGCGTTGGATGGCGGCAGGGTTTTTGCTTTGCTGGTGACAACAGGTATCGAATCGATAACAAAGAAAAAAATAAACCCTAAAATTGAGGGTTATATCCATGGAACCGGTATGATCCTGCTTCTTGGATTGATGGCATTGATTATGTTTAAGGATATATTTACTATTTTTAAGGGGTAAGATTTATGACCAGACAGATCTTGGTAGGCGGTGTTCCCATTGGCGGTGGCGCACCGGTAGTGATCCAGTCTATGCTCAATACAAAAACAACCGATGTAGAGGGTTCTCTTGCGCAGATTCGAAAGCTTCACGCAGCCGGCTGCCAGATCGTGCGTTTGGCAGTTCCCAATATAGAGGCATCTAAGACTTTTGGTGTAATTGCGAAGGAATCGTCACTGCCTTTGGTTGCGGATATTCACTTTGATTATAAGCTTGCTATCGCTGCAGCGGAAGGCGGTGCTGCAAAAATTCGTATTAATCCCGGTAATATTGGTGGAGAAGACCGTGTAAAGGCAGTTGTTGATGTCTGTAAGGAGAGAAATATTCCCATTCGAATTGGTGTTAACGGTGGCAGTTTGGATAAACGCCTTTTGGAAAAATACGGTCACCCTACAGCGGAAGCGTTGGTGGAAAGTGCATTTGAACATTTGGAACTTCTTGAAAAGTGTAGTTTCTATGATTGCTGTGTTTCAATGAAATCTTCTACCGTTTCCACAATGGTGGAAGCCGCCAGACTGTTCCGTAGTCGGTGCGAGTATCCGCTGCATATTGGTGTTACTGAAACAGGTCCTGTCCGTATGGGACTGCTGAAGTCTGCTATGGGAATTGGATCTCTGCTGCTGGATGGAATCGGTGATACGATTCGTGTCAGTTTGACAGATGATCCTGTGGAAGAAGTATATGCGGCTAAAGATATTTTGAAAGCTGCCGGTGTTCGCAAAGAGGGTGTTGATATTATCTCCTGTCCTACTTGCGGGCGTACACAAATCGACTTAATTGGACTTGTTAATCAAGTTGATGAAGCACTTAGGGATTGTAAAAAGCCCATTACTGTGGCAGTAATGGGATGTATTGTCAATGGACCGGGAGAAGCCAGAGAGGCTGATATCGGTATTGCTGGCGGTGATGGTTGCGGAATGCTGTTTGAGAAAGGAAAACAGGTGGAAAAGCTTCCTTACGAGGAACTATTACCTGCGTTATTACGGCGTATAGAAGAGCTTTGAGGAGTAGTATGAACGAACAGGTTTTGTTTTTAAATATGTTTTCAGAGTATCAACCATCCGGTGAGATAGAAGTATATTTATCCGGAGCGGTTGTTACTGCTGCGGATATTGATCCGGAATCCAGGAGAGTATCTGTTGTGATTCAGAATCCTTCTTATATTCCTGCGCGAATTCTGAAAATTGTTGGCGAAGATATTTGCGAGATTTACGGACTGCACAACGCTGAATTGACTTCTGTGCATCCTGCGGATCAGCTTGCTAATATAGAACCGGACGAATTAATGGCATTGTTTGTCCGGGAAGATTCTATGGCACGTGGATCCCTTGCCGGTGCTAAGTGGTGTTGGAAAGGTACACAGTTAACTGTAGAGTTGAAAGCCAATGGCAAGGCACTGCTGGAAGAATGTGTTCCGGCTGTCTGCAGAGCGTTGAGGGAACGGTTTTCAGCTGATGTATCCGTACAAATTGTTGCCGGAGAAAACCTGGAAGGTCAGGCTTTGGTGGAAGCAATGGAAAAAATGCGAAACACTATGATCCAGCAAATGCCTGCGCCTGCGGCTATGCCTAAAAAAGAGCATACGGTCCAGGAAAGCAGTACAATTTATGGTAAAACCTTTAAGGGTAGTGTAGTGCCTATGGAAACCCTGTCTTTGGATATGGGGTTTGTAATCGTAGAAGGCAAAGTCTTTCATATTGAGCATAAGGAACTCGTAAAGCGTAATGCAGTGGTGATTAACTTTGACATCACAGATAATACGTCTTCTGTTCGTGTTAGTCGTTTTCTGGAGAATAAGGACGCAAAATCAATTATCGAAGGTGTGAAGGAAGGATCGGTCGTTAAAGTCCAGGGTAAGCTGATGATCGACAACTATACCAATGATATGGTATTAAAGCCTAACGCTATTATGCCCGGTACTATGCCAAAGCGTGTGGACAAGGCTGAAGGAATGAAGCGTGTTGAACTTCACTTACATACAGTAATGAGTAATATGGATGCTTTGACCAATACAAAGGCTGCAATAAAACAAGCAGCGGCATGGGGTCACCGTGCGATTGCTATCACTGACCATGGCTGTGTTCAGTCCTTTACCGATGCACTGCATACGGTAGAGGATTGGAAGGGTGCGCCTAAGGTTGCCGGTACAGATGAAGACATTAAGATCCTGTACGGCTGTGAAGGCTATTACATTAACGATGTAGATGATCGGATTGCTGTCCGGGGCAATCAGAATATGCCCTTTGACGGTGAGTATGTTGCATTTGATCTGGAAACCACCGGATTGTATGCTGAACGGGATCAGATTATTGAAATCGGTGCTGTTCGTATGAAGAACGGTGAGGAACTGGATCGATTCCAAAGCTTTGTGGATCCCGGTAGATATCTGGATAAGCAGACTGTGGATCTGACGGGTATAACAGATGAGATGCTTCGGGGCGCACCAACGCTGGAAGAGATACTACCAGAGTTTTTAAATTTTGTTGGTGATCATATATTGGTTGCCCATAATGCTGATTTTGATACTACATTCATCAAGAAAGCCTGCAGGCAGTTGGATTTGCCTTATAACTACACATCCGTCGATACTTTGACGATCTCTCAGAATATTCTTGGTCACTTACACAAGTATTCTTTGGACGTAGTGGCGAAGGAATTTGACCTTGCGGATTTCAATCACCACAGAGCAGGGGATGATGCCTTGGTTTGTGGTAGAATTATGGCTCGTCTGTTTGGAAAACTGGAAGAAATGGGTGTCCGTGATGTGCAGTCCATCAACAAAGCAATGGAACCGCTGCGGATCGAGCATCGTAGAGATACTGTTCGTTGTCAGCATATTGTTTTGTTTGCAAAGAATCAAATGGGGCTGCGGAATCTGTACCATTTGATCTCAGACGCCAACTTGAAGCATTTCAGAAAGTTCCCCAGAATCTTCAAATCTGAACTGATGAAGCTCAGGGAAGGCATTATTGTAGGCTCTGCCTGTGAAAATAATGAACTGTTCCAGGCTGTGGTTATGGGGCGGGATGACGATGAACTGGAGCGTATTGCATCATTCTACGATTATCTGGAAGTACAACCTATTTCCAATAACCGCTTTATGCTCACTCCCAAAAAAGAAGGGGAGCAGCCAATTGCCCGGAGCGATGAAGATCTGCGGGATTTTAACCGAAAAATCGTTTCTTTGGGTGAGCGTATGGGTAAACCTGTGGTCGCCACCGGTGACGTACATTTCTTGAACCCGGAAGATGAAATATTCCGCCACATTCTGTTGGCAACAAAAGGATTTGATGATTGCGATAAGGAGAATCCTTTATATTTCCGCACAACAGACGAAATGCTTGAGGAATTCTCTTATTTGGGTGAAGGAAAAGCTTATGAGATCGTAGTTACCAATCCTAATTACATAACAGATATGTGCGAAACGGTTCGACCGGTTCCTCACAATCTGTTTGCACCAAAGATTGAAAACTCGGTGGAAGATCTGAAATCTTTGGTATACGGGAAAATGCACCGCTTGTACGGTGAGAATCCTCCGGAACTGATCCAAAAGCGTGTAGATACGGAACTGAATGATATTATTAACTGCCATTATGATGTGATCTATATGTCTGCACAAAAACTGGTGCAAAACTCTTTGGAGCACGGCTACCTGGTAGGCTCCCGTGGTTCTGTCGGCTCTTCTATTGTGGCATATATGTCTGGTATTACTGAGGTTAATTCCTTCCCTCCGCATTACCGTTGTCCCAACCCGGATTGTAAATATACAACATTCGATGTTCCTAAGGGATATGTATGCGGTGCTGACCTTCCGGATGATGTTTGTCCCAAGTGCGGAACACCTTATGCCAAGGAAGGCTTTAATATCCCCTTTGAGACGTTCCTGGGATTTGGTGGTGATAAGGTTCCGGATATCGATTTGAACTTCTCCGGTGAGTATCAGGCAAAAGCCCATGCTTATTGTACGGAATTGTTTGGAAAGACGCACGTTTTCCGGGCAGGAACAGTTGGTACGGTTGCTGAAAAGACTGCTTTTGGTTATGTAAAGAAGTATCTTTCAGAGCGAGGAAGATCCGTGGGCAGAGCAGAAGAGGGAAGATTGGCAAGCGGATGTGTCGGTGTTCGCAGAACAACCGGACAGCATCCCGGAGGACTTGTGGTTATTCCCCAGGAAAATGAGATCTGGGATTTTTGCCCTGTTCAGCATCCGGCAGATGACCCAAATTCCGATCAAACAACAACCCATTTTGAATACCACTCAATGGAAGAAAATCTTCTAAAACTGGATATGTTAGGTCACGATGACCCTACGATGATCCGTATGATGGAGGATATGACCGGAGTGGATGCAAAGACAATACCGTTGGATGATAAGGATACAATGTCTATTTTTACATCTTCCAAGGTTTTGGGTTATGAGGATGATCCAATTTTGGGTCCCACCGGTGCAGTGGCAGTTCCGGAATTTAATACGAGATTTACCCGTGGTGTTCTTTTAGATACCAATCCAACCAAATTTGACTTTCTGGTTCGAATTTCCGGCTATACCCACGGAACAGATGTGTGGCTGGGTAATGCAAAAGATCTGATCGTTTCCGGAACTGCGCAGGTGGACCAAACAATTGGTTGCCGCGATGATATTATGATCTACTTGATCTCTTGCGGATTGCCGGAAAAGCGTGCATTTAAGATTATGGAATCAGTCCGTAAGGGTAAAGGCTTGCCCGATGGCGCAGAGCAGGAAATGATCGATGCCGGTGTTCCGGACTGGTATATTGGTTCCTGTAAGAAAATAAAATATCTATTCCCCAAAGCACATGCGGTTGCCTACGTTATGATGGCATTTCGTATCGCTTGGTTTAAGGTGAATTATCCTTTGGCTTTTTATGCTGCATATTTTTACCGTCGCAGTCAAAAGGGTGGCTTTGATGTTTCCTTGATGACTCATGGACTGGATTCTGTTGTAGCAAATATCAAGGGTATCGAGAATAATGAGAATGCAACGGACAAAGATGAGGATCTGCTGACCACATTGGAAGTTGCTTACGAGTTTTATCTCCGGGGATTGGAGTTCCTGCCTATTGATTTTTATAAGAGCCACGCAACAAAATTTCTGATTGAAGATGGTAAACTTCGTCCACCGTTTGTGGCAATTTCCGGCTTAGGTGAAAATGCAGCCTGGAGTTTGATGGAAGGTCGGGAAGGAAAGGAATTTCTTTCCATTGAGGAAGTGGCTGCGGCTTGTCCTAAGGTTTCCAAGACGCATATTCAAATGCTGAAGGAAGCGGGTGCTTTTGGGGATCTTCCGGAAACGAGCCAGGTAAGTTTGTTCTAGGAGGTTTTGCTATGCAAGATATTGGAATGCAATTTCATATCCATTGTAAAGTAGGGGATGTGGGGAAATATTGCTTTTTACCAGGAGATCCCGGACGCTGTGAAGCAATCGCATCTTACTTCGATGAGCCTGTCCATATAGGCAGTAACCGGGAGTATAATATTTATACCGGTTATTTATTGGGTGAGAAGGTTTCTGTATGCTCAACAGGTATCGGCGGTCCCTCTGCCTCTATCGCAATGGAAGAATTATCAGCCATCGGTGCAGATACATTTATTCGTATCGGCACCTGCGGTGGCATTGCGATGAACGTTTTGCCTGGCGATATTGTGGTAGCCACCGGTGCGATCCGCTATGACCATACATCCCTGGAGTATGCCCCAATTGAATTCCCTGCTGTCCCGGATTTTGACTTGGCAGCGGCGCTGAAAGCGTCCGGTGAAAAGTTAGGCTATAGAACCCATACAGGCGTTGTACAATGTAAAGATTCTTTCTACGGACAGCATTCGCCTGAGAAATCCCCTGTGAGTTATGAGCTCTTGCAAAAGTGGGAAAGCTGGAAAAGATTGGGAGTCAAAGCCAGTGAAATGGAGTCTGCGGCATTGTTTGTGGTCGCTGCAGCACTGGGCGTTCGATGCGGAAGCTGCTTCCATGTTATTTGGAATCAGGAGCGGGAGAAGGCAGGATTATCACAGCCGATGACTGAGGATACCACCGGTGCTATCTGTGTTGGTATTGAAGCAATGAAGAGGGTTATATTGGCTGATAAAGAGAGTAAATAAAAAATTGTGCATCCGATATGGATGCACAATTTTTAAACAGATTTCTTTTGAGGTATCGGTATTTGAGAAAGGATCACAGCAATAAAGACGAGAACGCAGCCGGTAATCTCCCAGCCGGACATTCGCTCATGGAGGATCCAGACACCAAACACTGCTGCAAATACAGATTCCAGGCTCATAATTAAGGAAGCGATGGAAGGCTCCAAATCTTTTTGCCCCAGTATTTGAAGTGAGTAAGCAGCGCCCATTGACAGAAAACCTACGTGAGCCAAAGGAATAATGCAGGCAACAGCGCCCTGCCAGGTTGGTGTTTCTGTGAAAAATACGACAGTCCAGGACAGGATTGTACATACAAGTGCTTGAATGGTGTTTAACCGAAGGGGGTCAACGCTGTTTGCGAACAGATCTACAAAAATAATTTGAATAGCAAACATAAAAGCGCAGCCTAATGTCAGAATATCACCGATGCTGATTTGTGTAACGCCTGCACAACTAAGACAATAAAGACCGGCTACTGCCAATACAACACTAATTGGCACCATGATGGAAGGCTTTTTCTTTAGGAAGATACCAATCAACGGAACGATAACGATGTACATAGCGGTAAGGAAACCGGACTTGCCTGCGTCAGTATCCACAAGACCTACCTGTTGCAGATTGCAGGCTAAAAACAGAGGAATGCCACAAAGAATGCCGGCTTTCCAAAGCTTTTTGTCTGCCCAGCGGGACCAGAAGTTTTTACCGTCCTTTTGTAGACCATCTGCGATCATAATTACAGGAAGCAATCCCAGAACCGCTAATAAGCAACGGATTGCTTGAAAGGTAAAAGGACCCATATGGTCCATAGCAATACTTTGTGAAACAAAAGCAGAACCCCAAATAACAGTTGCCAATAGCAGATATATGCTGCCGCGTACTTGTTTTTTCATAAATAATCACCGACGGTTAATGTAACACAGTTCAAGCTTTTTTGCAATAGCTATGTTTGCAATCCGGGTGTTGTGTGATATAATCAATAAAAAGGAGGTTTCTTTATGGAAAGCTTTGATGTATTTAAAGATCGATCTCAGATCCCGGTAGCGGATACCTGGGCATTGGAAGATTTGTTCCCGGACGATAACGCCTGGAATGCCTGCCTTAAAGAACTGGAGACAGATAGACAGAAGCTAACATCTTATGAGGGCAAGTTGGGATCCTCTGCGCAAGCTTTATATTCCTATCTGGAGTTTATGGAGCAGTTAGGACAGAAGACTGAAAAGTTGGCACACTACTGTATGCGGAAAGCGGATCAGGATACCCGGGATACGACGGGACAGGGGATGGTAGGTTCATTTATTGGTGCAGCAGTTGCAATTAATGCTGCCAGCAGTTTTGATGCACCGGAAATTATGGCGATCCCGGACGAGGTGTTGGAGGGTTTTTATAAAGAGTATCCCCGTTTGGAACGTTACCGTCGGTATCTTACTACTGCACGGCGGTTAAAAGAGCATATCTTGTCGCCTAATGAGGAAAAGCTTTTGGCAGCGGCAGGGGAGATGGCACAAACACCGGATAAGGTTTATGGAATGCTGACAGATGCAGATATGACATTCCCGGATGCCATAGACACAGCAGGAAAGGCATATTCTCTTTCACAAGGTACTTTTGTTCCGCTGCTGGAAAACTCTGACAGAGGGCTTCGGAAAGATGCGTACGAAAAATTCTA
>JAZQHW010000139.1:0-5706 GCA_045540795.1 Faecousia sp.
CCCATAGCTGCCCGCCGGATTCCCTTGACCCGCTTAACGATCAAGGTGGCACCGGTAAGCAATGCACCGGTACTGCCGGCAGATATGCAAGCATCTCCTTCCCCGTCAGCGAGCATTTTCAGCGCAATGACCATAGAAGAGTTTTTCCGCTTGTGTACTACAGAGGCAGGATCATCGTGCATATCCACAACATCATCGGCATTGGCGATCTCCACACCTTCGGGCAAAGTATCGATGCCGTTTTGCTTCAAAACCTCCAGGATCTGTTCTCCCTGACCTACAAGCGTAATTTGTGCACCAAAATCTTTCGCAGCTGCAATCGCACCTAAAACGGGAGCCTCCGGCGCATTGTCGCCACCCATTGCATCCAGAATAATTTTCACGGTGACACCTTCTTTCTCTTAAAATCCTTCCTGCACCATTCTGTCAATGATCACCAAAGATCTGTTGGCAAGGGCAAGATTCTTTTCTGCTTTTTTACGGATCCGCTGCTGCAGCGGTGTAATAATACTGAAATTTACATTCATCGGCTGGAAGTGCTCGATCCGTTCGTCACTGATATAATAGCCCAAAGCACCGATGGCTGTTTCCTGGGGAAAATCCGGAAGTGGTCTTCCCTGGACTTTTGCAGCCATTGCCACCGCTGCCAGATAACCGGATGCGGCACTTTCCACATAGCCTTCCACACCGGTCATCTGCCCGGCGAAGGCAACCAGAGGATTTCGCCGATCCGCATAATACCGATCTAACAGCTTCGGAGACTGGAGGAATGTATTCCTGTGCATCACACCGTAGCGAACAAACTCCGCATTTTTCAGTGCCGGGATCATAGAAAACACCCGCTTTTGCTCCGGGAATTTTAAATGGGTTTGGAAACCCACCATATTAAACACGCTTTTCGCCGCATTATCCTGGCGCAGCTGCACAACAGCATAAGGTTCTTTTCCGGTATTGGGATCGATCAGACCCACCGGCTTCAACGGACCGAACCGTAAGGTATCCTGTCCCCGGCGTGCCATTACCTCCACCGGCATACAGCCTTCAAACACCCGCTTATCCTCAAAGCCGTGGACCTCTGCTTCCTGGGCACTGATCAGTTCACGAAGAAATGCTTCATATTCTTCCTTATTCATACCGCAGTTGATATAGTCCGGGGTGCCCCGGTCATATCGGGATTGCCACCAGGCTTTTTCCATATCCACGGACTCTGCAGTAACCAAAGGTGCTGCCGCATCAAAGAAGTGCAGGTGTTCTGTTCCAAAATACTTACCTATGGCATCAGACAATGCATCAGAGGTCAAGGGACCTGTTGCCACGATCACCGGTCCTTCCGGAACCTGTGTGATCTCCTTTGAGATCACTGTGATATTGGGATGATTCCGAAGTTTTTCTGTGATCCGGTCAGAGAATCCCTGCCGATCCACCGCCAGGCAGCCGCCTGCTTCCACACGGGTGGCTTCTGCACACTCCAAAATCAAGCTATTCAACCGGCGCAGTTCTTCTTTTAAAAGACCCACTGCATTTTCCAGCCGGTCACCCCGGAGAGAATTGGAGCAAACCAACTCGCCGAAGCTATCAGCATGGTGTGCCGGGGATTTTTTACCCGGCTTCATATCATAAAGCTCTACCTGCAGTCCCCGTTGTGCCAACTGCCAGGCAGCTTCGGAACCGGCAAGACCGGCACCAATCACTTTTACAACACTCATACCTTCTTGCCCCCTGCCTTCTTCGTTGCGGTTTTCCTGGCAGAAGCGGCTTTCTTGGCAGAAGCCTTCTTTTCAACCGGCTTCTTTTCCTCTTCTTTTTCTTTATCAGCGGACTTTTTATAATATCCCCGCTTATCCTCAGGCAAGAAATTGGGGCAGCTTTCATTGATACAGAAAGGCTTCATACGGCCTCTGCCGGACTTCTTAAACAAGCTCTGACCGCAGGTGGGGCAATCCTCTGCCGTAGGCACATCCCAGGTCATAAAGCCACAGTCTGCACCCCGCTCGCAAGCGTAATAAGCAAAGCCCCTTTTGGACTTCCGTTTCAAGATCGTGCTGCCGCACTTGGGACAGCGTCCGGGCATTTTCTCTACGATAGGCTTTGTATTCTTACACTCCGGAAAACCGGGGCAAGCCAAAAACTTACCGAATCTGCCGATCTTGATCACCATATTTCTACCGCATTCCTCACAGATCTCCTCTGTGACCTCATCCGGCACTTTCAAACGAACACCATCCAGGGCAGTTTCTGCTTCCTCCATTTCCCGGTGGAACTGGGCATAAAAATCTGCCAGGACTTTTTTCCACTGTGCCTTACCGGCTTCCACCTCATCCAAGAGATTCTCCATATTGGCAGTAAACTCGACATCGATGATATCCTGGAAGCGCTCCATCATCAAGGAAGTAACCACTTCACCCAAAGCCGTAGGCATCAAGCGCTTATCTACCTTATTGACATACTCTCTGTCCTGGATCGTAGACACAGTAGCTGCATAGGTGGAAGGTCTGCCGACACCCTTTTCTTCCATTGCCTTAACCAGGGTTGCCTCGGTATACCGGGCAGGGGGTTGGGTGAAATGCTGTTCCTTACGGATATCCACAGGCATTGCCTGTTCTCCCTCCTGCAGATCCGGCAAAGGAGAACCGGTTGCCTCCGCGTCCTCATCTCTGCCCTCCTCGTACACGGCAATAAATCCGGAAAACTTCAGGCTCTGATGAGTAGAACGGAAAATGTGTCCTTCACACTTCGTATCGATAGAAACCGTGTCATACACGGCATTTGCCATTTGAGATGCCAAAAAGCGACTCCAAATCAGCTTGTACAGTCGGTACTGATCCTTTGTCAGGCTACTTTGGATTCGCTCCGGATCCAATTCCACATGGGTGGGGCGGATGGCTTCGTGGGCATCCTGCGCACCGGACTTTGTTTTGAAAGTATGGAACTTTCCGTAGTAATACTGATTACCGTAACGGTTCTTAATAAAATCCGCTGCTGCGGTCATCGCTTCATTGGACAGACGCAGAGAGTCAGTACGCATATAGGTGATCAAGCCCAAAGTGCCTTCTCCTGCTATATCTACACCTTCATACAGCTGCTGGGCAATTGCCATCGTACGCTTAGGCGTCATATTCAGTTTCCGGGATGCCTCCTGCTGCAAGGTGGAGGTAGTAAAGGGAGGGGCGGCGGAGCGTTTTTTTTCTGCCCGCTTCACACCGGTTACCGTAAATGCCTTACCGGTAATATCCCGAATCACAGCATCTGCCTGCTGTTCATTGGAAAGCTCCCGCTTCTTTTCTTCCCCATGGTAATGGGCAGTAAAGCTGCCGGGTCTTTCTATACGATTCAGGTCTACTTCCAAAGACCAGTATTCCTTAGGCTGGAACTGACGGATCTCATTTTCCCGGTCCACCACCAGGCGCGTCGCAACAGACTGAACACGGCCTGCAGACAGACCACGGCGCACTTTTTTCCAAAGCAGCGGTGAAAGCTGATAGCCTACGATCCGGTCCAGCACCCGTCTTGCCTGCTGGGCATCCACCAAAGCATAATCAATGCCTCTGGGATTGGCAATAGACTCCTGCACCACCTTTTGGGTGATCTCATTAAAGGTTACACGGCAAGCTTTTTCCTCCGGAAGCTCCAGCAGTTCCTTCAAGTGCCAGGAAATCGCCTCTCCTTCCCGGTCAGGGTCCGTTGCCAGAAAGACAGTTTTTGCTTTCTTTGCTGCCTTCTGCAATTCCGCGATCAATTCAGATTTTGCATCCAGTGGCACATATTCCGGCTCAAAGCCATTCTCTATATCCACGCCCATTGTGCTTTTCGGCAGATCCCGCAGGTGACCCATACTGGCTTTCACCACATATTCCGGTCCCAAATATCTGCCGATGGTCTTAGCCTTGGACGGTGATTCCACAATTACAAGGTTCGTTTGTGTTGCCATACTTTCCTCCATTATCTTAGGCTGAGAGGACTCGAACCGAAACAGCCTCTCAGCAGTTTTCAGCTTAAAGACACCAGCCCGCCGGGATAGGTCTTCACCACACCCATCAGTGCCAGCTTTGTCACAATTCGCATTGTTTGATCCGCTGAACAATCCATCTTTTCCACTAACTGATCCTCTAAAATCGGTGTTTGGGACAAAAAGGCAATTACCGCCCGTTCCTCATCGTTCAGAGAAATCTCTGCATCATCTAAAACACTATACGGTCTGTTTTCCCGAATGTCAATGTCTTTTTTCGGCGATACCAGATTCTTTTTCATTGCAGACTCCGGTTTTTTAGTCTTTTCCACGGTCAATACTACAGGCAGATCCTGCCGTAAAACCGGTTCTTTCACCATTACAGTATCCGGGTAATCCACCGCATACCGTTCCAGCAGATCCCATCCGGAGAGCACCGCCTCTGCTCCGTCCTTCAGCAAGCTGTTACTGCCGACACTGGTGGGGTTATCAATATTTCCTGGTGTGACAAACACTTCCCGTCCCTGCTCCAACGCTTCTCTTGCCGTGATCAATGCACCGCTTCGCTCCGGTGCTTCCACCACTAAGATACCGTTACTGATTCCGCTGATGATCCGGTTTCGCTCAGGAAAATGCCAGCGCTGGGGTTTTGTGCCCGGAGGATATTCCGAGATCAGACAACCGTTCTCTGCGATCACTTCAAAAAGCTTTCTATTGATTGCCGGATAGCTAATATCCACACCACAGCCTAAAACCGTAACCACCTGACCGCCTGCCTGGATCGCACCCTCCAACGCACAGCTGTCTATACCTACTGCGCCGCCGGATACCACAACACCGCCGCAGGCTGCGATCTGCTGTCCGATGGTTTTTGCGGTTTCCTTACCGTAGGGCGTAGCTTTCCGTGTACCTACGATCCCCACCGCAGGCCGCTTTGCAAGATCCGGAACAGTTCCTTTATAATACAAAATGATTGGCAGTTGACTGATATTCCGCAATCTTTCCGGGTAAGCCGTATCCATAAAATGCAGGATTTTGATATCTTTTTCTTCACACTTGCCCATAATTTCCCGGGCAGGCTGGAGATCCTTTTGGTTCAGTGCTGCGATCTCCTCTTCCGTGAGCAGTGGGTATTCACGGTAGTCTTTCATTTTATATATCGTTTCCGGGTCAGAAAACACTTCCAGCATATGGCGTTTTCGGTTGTTGGATAATTCCGGCAGCAACGCGTACCAAACCCAATACTGAAGCATTTCGTTCCCTCTTTCTCTACTGTTTCATTTGCCACATCACAATGGCTGCAGCAATGGCTGCATTTAAAGATTCGCAGTGAGGCTGCATAGGAATTATCAATTCTGCCTGAGCACTGTCCAAGATTTCCTTGCGTACCCCTTGTCCTTCACTGCCGATGACCACTGCCATTGAATTTAAGGCAGTGGAGCGAATATCCTTTGCCCGGTCACTTAATGCCGTAACTGCCACAGGGATCTGCTCCCGTTCAAAGGATGCTTTCGCCTCCGCCCAGGTCACCTGGGAAATTGGAGTACGGAACACTGCACCCATAGAAGCCCGGACTACCTTATGCCCAAAGGGATCGGCACAACCCTCCAAAAGTGCCACCGGCACGCCCAAAGCATCCGCCGTCCGAAGGATCGTACCCAAATTGCCCGGATCCTGGATGCCGTCCAGTAACAGCATTCCCGGCTTTGGTACAAAAGGTGCTTTCTCCGGCAATCGGCACAAAAACAACGCCCCCTGGG
>JAZQHW010000140.1:0-5420 GCA_045540795.1 Faecousia sp.
GGCTTGGGAAGAGGAGTACCTGGCAGGTCGTATTGCCAAGGGCCGTATGACCGAGGAGCAGGTTGCTAAGATCAAGAGTCTGTTTTCTGTGGAGCGTGATCTGGAGAAGGCGGTTGCCGGTGTAGACTGCGTTGTGGAAGCAATCGTGGAGATCGAGGATATTAAGCGGAAGGTGTTCCGTCAGCTGTCTGACATCCTGCCGGAGACCACCATTATCGCTACCAACTCCAGCGCGATGGTTTCTTCTAAGTTTGCTGATGATGTAAAGAATCCTGCCCGTCTTTGCAATATGCATTACTATAACCCCGCACTGGTTATGAAGTTCGTGGAAGTGGTTCAGGGTCCCCACACCAGCGAGGAAACCGCCAAGGCTTGCTATGACTTCTGCGTTGCCACCGGCAAGAAGCCTGCTCTGCTGAAGAAAGAGCTGCCCGGCTTCCTGGGTAACTATGTCTATGGCGGCATTACTCAGAATTCCAAGCATGTTGTACATATCGGTGTCTGCACTCCCAGAGAGGTAGACCTGGCATTGGAGCACGGCTTCGGTGCGAAAATGGGACCCTTCCGTACCAATGACCTTACCGGTATCGATCTGTCCTACGATATGATGACCTCCAAGTATAAGACTACCGGTGAGAAGCCTGAGATGTACGATGTCTATGAGCAGATGGTCAAGGAAGGCCGTCTGGGCCCTAAGGCAGGCAAGGGCTTCTATGATTATGACGGTGGCGAAACGGTTGAGAAGTTTGAGCTGGTGGAAGTTCCCGGTGAGAAGGTTATCAACAGCGTTTGTATCGTTGGCGGCGGCAAGATGGGTCGCCAGATCGCGCTGAATGCCGCAATCCATGGCATTAAGGCTGTGGTTTACGATCTGAAGGCAGAGGTCTGTGATGACGTAGAGGCTTGGGAAGAAGAATACCTGGCTGGTCGTATTGCCAAGGGTCGTATGACCGAGGAGCAGGTTGCCAAGACCAAGAGCCTGTTCAGCGTGGAGCGTGACCTTGCCAAGGCTGTTGCCGGTATCGATTGTGTCATCGAAGCGATTATCGAGGTTGAGTCTGTGAAGCATACTGTGCTGAAGCAGATCTCCGATCTGGTTTCTGAGGACACCATCATTGCAACCAACTCCAGCGTTATGGTTTCTTCTCTGTTTGTTGACGATGTGAAGAATCCTGCCCGTCTGTGTAACCTGCATTACTATAACCCCGCGCTGGTTATGCAGTTTGTGGAAGTGGTCCAGGGTCCCCACACCAGTGAGGAAACTGCCCGTGCCTGCTACAATTTCTGCCTGAAGACCGGCAAGAAGCCTGCTTGGCTGAAGAAGGAACTGCCCGGCTTCCTGGGTAACTACATCTACGGCGGACTGCTGCACCGTGCTGAGTGGGTGGTTGAAAATGGCTACTGCACACCTCAGGATGTGGATGCCGCTATGGAGTATGGCTTTAACTACAAGATGGGTCCCTTCCGTACCGCTGACTTGACTGGTATCGATGTCAGATTCCAGATCCGTCATGCAAAGTATGAGCAGACCGGTGAAAAGCCCCCGATGTACGATGTCTATAAGGAACTGGTGGAAAATGGTCACCTGGGCCGCAAGACCGGCAAGGGCTTCTACGAATATAACTAATTATAATGCGGAATGGCGCAGTGTCGTTCCGGAAAAATCAGTGGGGCGGCAATTTGCCGCCCCTGCATTATGTTATCAAGCAAGGAGTAAGAACAATGAAAATTGCAGTGACCTATGAAGCGGGTCTGATTTTCCAGCATTTTGGTCATACCTCTGCATTTAAGATCTATGAAGTGGCTGAGGATAAGGTGATCTCTTCTCAGGTGATCGACACTCAGGGACACGGCCACGGAGCGCTGGCAGGCTTTTTGCAGGCACAGGGGGTGGATGTGCTGATCTGTGGCGGTATCGGCGGCGGTGCGCAAATGGCACTGGCGGAAGCCGGGATCCGTCTCTTTGGCGGCGTTTACGGGGATGCAGACGATGCTGTGACAGATTACCTGGCAGGAAATCTGTCCTATAATCCCAATGTCCGTTGCGACCATCACGATCACGAAGCCGGTCATAGCTGCGGCAATCACGGCTGTGGCAGTCATTCCTGCCATTAAGGAGTGTATATGAAACTGGATTGGAAGAAATTACTTTCTTTGTTTTGGACCTTTTTCAAGATCGGCGGATTCACCTTTGGCGGCGGTTATGCCATGGTCCCGCTGATCCAAAAGGAAACGGTGGAGAATAAAGGCTGGATCACCGATGATGATATTCTGGAGATCATTGCCATTGCAGAATCTACCCCGGGTCCTATTGCTATCAATTCGGCAACCTTTGTAGGATACCGTACCTGCGGTGTGCCGGGTGCAGCCTGTGCTACCTTCGGTGTGGTGCTGCCTTCTTTTGTTGTGATCCTGCTGATCTCCTACGTGCTGAGAGAGTTCCAGCAGATCCCGGCAGTGCAGTATGCCTTTAACGGTATCCGTGCCGGTGTGCTGGCATTGCTTTTTAAGGCGCTTTGGACAATGTATAAGAAAAGTCCCAAGAGTTGGGTAGCGTATGTGGTTATGGCTGGTGCCTTCGTGCTGACTGCGTTTCTTAAGGTTCACGTGCTGATCGTGGTGGTCAGTTGTGCAGCTTTTGGAATGGTTACGGCGCTTTTGGCTGAAAGGAGGGTCAAGGAATGATCTATTTGGAGCTTTTCTGGACCTTTTTGACCATTGGCGCTTTCACTTTTGGTGGCGGTTATGCTATGCTTCCACTGATCCAGCAGGAGGTAGCTGCCCGTTGGGGGGATGTGATCTCCAGCGAGAGTATGATCAATTTTGTTGCGGTTAGTGAATCTACTCCGGGACCCTTTGCCATCAATATGGCTACCTATATAGGCGCGGAAATGGGCGGCGTCTTCGGCTCTGTTTGCGCAACCTTAGGTGTGGTCGTCCCTAGCTTTGTGATTATTCTGATCGTAGCAAAATGCTATGAAGCATTCCGTACCAACCGGATCGTAAAGGGCTGTATGACAGGCTTGAAGCCCGCAGTGGTTGGACTCATCGCCAATGCGGTTTTGAATGTGCTGATGACGGTATTTTTTCCGGAAGGATTGGCACTGAGTGTATTTGCCAGCGCAGCGTTTTACATCTACGCCGCAATTTTTGCGGTGATGCTGGTGCTGGCATTTAAGAAGGTGCATCCCATTGCTATCATCTGTCTTTCCGCTGCCTTGGGCATCGTCGTAGGCTACCTGGGAATTTAAAAAAATAACCGACTCCATTTGTGTGTGGAGTCGGTTATTTTTTTGATAGGGCACCGTTTGTTTCTTTGTCAATGGCATCGCAAATAAAGCGATTTAGATGCTTTCTTCGGGAAATATAGAGGAAAGCTACCTGTTCACACAACATTATACAATAAACTGCTTGATAAACCGGAATGTAGCTCCAGGGGACAGTTTCCTGTCTTAAATTACACTGGTAATCGCTGTCAACTATCGACAAAACGAAGTGGCTCGCCTTTGAACCTGCTTTGCTATTTGTAGGATTTTGGCGTGTTTGTTAGACCAATCACGTAATCTGCAGACAGATTATAGTAACGGCACAATTTAATTAGATCATCAATCTTTAATTCAGCTCTTCCTGCTTCAATGTGGTTGTAGCCTTGCTGCGACTTGTTCAACAGTTTCCCAATATCGGCTTGTGTGAGATCTCTGTCTTCACGAAAATTTCGTAGTCGTGTTTGATAATCAAGCAAGTATGATCCCCACCCCTTATCATAATAAGTACATAGTGGCACACTCAAAGATTGAGTATTGACAGATACTCAATCCTTGAGTAAAATGTCGTTATCCGTACGAAACGAATACCGAAGGAAACTAGATAATTCAGGTGGAAAAATGAAAAACTAATTGCAGTGCTTTTAGGATTTATGCTGGTAATTGCTTTTTCAGCATACGACGAAGACGTGAGTGGGAGAGAAAAGCTTACAGTGGAAAATCTGATAACGGCTTTTGAACGAGGAGAATATCAAGTGGTAGAACAACCCATTTTCGCAGAGGATCTGGGCTTGGATAACACTGTATCCTGTCGCTCTTTTGACGCAGTTAGAGAGAAAGATGAACTGTCGGATCATGTGGTGGTAATGTTTCTTGTTATGAATAACGAGGAAAGTGCGAATTCTTTCTTTGATGTTGCTCTTGCGGAGTCAGAAGGGCGGCTTTATGAACAATCTGGGGAGGGTGTCGAAAGGCTTCCTATCATGCGATTTTCGGAGACACATCGGAATACGGGCGTTCTTTAATTGTGTTGCAGGAAAATTCTATGGTTGTTACATTGACTGTTGATTGGGACGATTACCAGGATGTTGGACAGCAATATGATCAAAAACCGACAGAGATATTGGAAGGATTAGTGAGGTGATCGGTGTGGCTTTTAAAGATAAAAAGAAACGCCAGGAGGAAGAGGAGAGAATATATTGGGTAGATCCGAAAAAAGAACCGGAGGAGCTAACTGAGCTGGAAAAAATAGCAGTAGAGCACTGTGGTGGCAACTTGAATGCGGCATGTACATACCTAGTAGAGACTGCGGACGCGGAAACCATGGATGCATATGCAGATAACTTCACACCCAGTGAAGCGGCAATATTTCTTATAGCTTTTATGGACTTGGCAGACAAAAAAATACCCAAGAAAAGACGAAAAGCAATCATCAGCAAGAATATTATGATTGCGCATATGGATATGACAGAAGAACAGATTGCTGCAACGGAAAAGAATCCGTTTGTTCCTAAACTGTGGATTTCTGCCGGTCTTCTGCTTTTTTGTAGTATTGGTATCGGCGTTGTGGTTGGATTGGGAAAACGTTTCTTAACGGATCAATCTGCTATTGAAACAATTTTCTCCCTTTTAGGCTGTGTATCTACATGTCTTGTATTTAAGGTGGTTGCTGATGCTTTAAATGTCTTCCGGTTTTGGAAAACAAAACGTATCATATCCGAGGAAAAATCGATGGCAAATGACGCAGAAAATGCTGATTGACACAAAAAACAACCTTGTCGTATGATCAATGCAATAGAGTTTAGAATATCATTGTTAGAACAAAAGTAGTGTGGAAATCTGTAATGCTATTGTGGAAGGATTTCCACGGTTACCGATACAGTTTTGTAATGACATAGTTTTATTAATTTAATGACAATGACAGATATACTGCGCACTAACTGACAAGTACGGTCAAACCGTTAAGACAAATACGGTAACCATCAGTATGAAATAATTCCTAAAACAAGGATCGACAGTTATGAATCGGTCCTTGTTTTTATTATATAGTCCAGTTAGTAGTTGAAACTGGTATTTATTCAAAACGCACCCAATAATCCATCAGATTAACAATTATTAGCCTAATAAAATGGTGTGTTTTTCATTGGCTTTTGTAAA
>JAZQHW010000141.1:0-4737 GCA_045540795.1 Faecousia sp.
ATTTGTTCAGACATATGTATTCCCTCTTTCTTTGAAATTCCCGTTGGGGATACATAAATCCTAGCATAATTCAGTTGTCGAATTCCCAAAGTTGGTGTCGTAGTTGCATAAGTATTTCGTCGGTGCTTTCCCCACATTTCCGGTAGAGCCAATTAACTGCCGGGTTTCTGCGGAACCAGGTCAGCTGACGTTTGGCATAATGGCGGGATGCTTGCTTAACTTGATCGGCAGCTTCCTGTAATGTACACCGCCCGGAAATCGCGTCAATGAATTCTTTATAGCCAATGGCTTGCATAGCGGTGGATTTTTCCGGAATGCCTTCTGCTAAAAGCCTTTTGATTTCAGTAAGCAGCCCGGCATCCAGCATTTGATCCACACGGCTGTCGATCCGGGCATATAGATCAGCTCGATTCTCGTCAGTAATGCCAAACCAATATGGGTTGTATTTCGGTGGGATCTTCTGTGTTTGTTTATTGTGTTCGGTGATGGTTTTGCCGGTTTCATAATAGACTTCCAAGGCCCTTAAAATCCGCTTTCTGTCAGCAAGATGTAGCTTGGCAGCAGCTTCCGGATCAATTTGCGCAAGAAGTGTCAGCATAGATTCTATGCCTTGTTCGTCTGCTTGTTGCTCCAACTTTTCCCGCATACCGGTGGAGGGGCAGGGGGCAAAGGTGTTGCCTCGGATCAAGGCATCCATATAAAGTCCTGTACCGCCGGCAATAATGGCAGTTTTGCCTCTTGCCAGAATATCATTCAAAATTGGATCTGCCATTTCGCAGTACCGACTGACAGAGAAATCTTCATCCGGGCTAACAACATCCAGCATATGATGTGGGATCCCATCCATTTCTTCGGTGGTAGGCTTTGCGGTGCCGATGTCCATGCCTTTGTAGATCTGCATAGAGTCGCAGGAGATAACCTCACCGTTAACTTCTTTTGCCAAAGCAACTGCCAATGCCGTTTTGCCGGAGGCAGTAGGACCGGCGATACATATGATCTTGTCCAATAAGAGGGCTCCTTTAAGTTCGTTTAAATTGTTTTTCCAGCTGCTTTTTGCTTAGACTGACACAAATAGGACGACCGTGAGGACAGTATTTCAGGTCCTCCCGTTGCATAACGGCAGTTACCAGCGGTAGGAGTTCTTGTTCATCGGTTTTCCAGCCGGCTTTGATGGCAGCTTTGCAGGCAACAGTATGCAGAACTTCATCCCGGACATTACTGCTTTTTTCTCTGCGACCATTTATGAGGTCTGCAGCTATGGACTCCAGCGTGTCCAGTGCATCCTCCTGGGAAAGATCCATAGGAATCTGCCGCAGAAGTACGGTGTTATCACCAAATTCATCCACTTCAAACCCCAGCTCTTCCAAAAGATTGCGATTTGCCAAAAGAATGGCAATACTGTCCGGGGTCAGACGGCAGGGGAGGGGTGTCAAAAGTGTTTGGGAACTGATAGGCTCCTGATTGGCTTTCAGCTTGTCAAACAGGATTCGTTCGTGGGCAGCGTGCTTATCAATAAGGAATGCGTCGTCACCTTGTTCTACGATGATATAGGTGTTATATAACTCACCCACCAGCCGCCAAAGAATGGGTTCCGGCATCGGAAGTGTATCCTGTTCTGCTTCCCGGGGAATTTCGACAGAGTTAAGAATGGTGTTAACAGGTGGCAGGGATACAGCTGTTTCGGTGGGCTTTTCTACAGGCTTACCGGCAATGGGTTTAGGACCGTTTTCACTGGGAATATAAACAGGCTCCCGGACACGGATTACATTGCTTTGACCGATTGTAGCGGCTGTAGATCTTACAGCTGTGCCTTCCGGCTTTGGAGCTTCTTTCACAGCTGTGGAAAAAGTTTTGAATTCCTGGGGTGTCATTGTCCGGAAAAAGCTTTCCTGTTTTGCATCAGGTGCTTTCTTTTGCGCTGACTGGGGAAGGGGTTCTGCTGCTTTCGGTGCAGGCTTGAATTGCACTTGTGGACGGTCAGGTGCTTTGTTGATGGCACCTAAAACGCAGTAATGCATACAGTCGAATACTGCTTTTTCGTTTAAGAATTTTACTTCTGTTTTTGCAGGATGGACATTGACATCCACCGCATTAGCAGGAAGTGTCAGGTGCAAAACACAGGCAGGAAATTTTCCTACCATTATTCGGTTTCGGTAAGCCTCTTCCAGAGCACCAATAAGGATCCTCGATTTAACAGGACGTCCGTTTACAAAAAAGGTTTGTAAATTTCTGCTGGGTCTGGAATCGGTAGGCTTGGAAACATAGCCTTTGAGGGAATAGGATTCCCAATGACCGTCTACAGGGATCATCTTTCCTCCGTCCCTGCCGTAGATACAGTAGATAGCAGCCTCCAGACTGCCGGTTCCTGGTGTGGAAAGAACTTCCTTTCCGTCCCGGATAAAGCGAAAAGCTACATTGGGATGGGCTAAGGCTTGGAGCTGTACGGCTGCGGTTACCTTGCTGCCTTCAACTGTGTCGGATTTCATAAACTTCATCCGGGCAGGAGTGTTGAAAAACAGATCGCGCACGATAATGGTGGTACCATCCGGGCAACCGGCTTCGGTTTGCTCAAGGATCTTACCGGCTTCCAGTGTAATGCTTGTGCCGCTGACAGAGCCTGCGGTTTTTGTCATAAGATCGATTCGGCTGACAGATGCGATGGCAGCCAGAGCTTCTCCACGGAACCCCATTGTGCCAATGGCAGCCAGATCCTCTGCGCAACGCAGTTTGGAGGTAGCGTGCCGCAGAAAAGCAGTTTTTGCATCCTCCGGTGACATACCGCAGCCATTGTCTGTAACACGAAGGAAGGTCATACCTCCGTCTCGGATCTCTGCGGTAACAGAGGACGCACCGGCATCAACGGCGTTTTCCAACAACTCCTTAACAACAGATGCAGGACGTTCTACTACTTCGCCTGCGGCAATCAAATTGGCAATATGGGGAGATAGCTGTATGATTTTAGGCATAGCGAATCACCTCATAGAAAGAATGGCAACCTGGTTAGCTGCAGCATGGAGCAATATGGATGACCATATGGAACCGGAACGTGCATATGTCCAGGCAAGGCACAGGCTGGCAGGGATATATTGCAGGAAGCAAATAAATAAGTGTAGTGGCTCATAGAGCCCGATATACCCGATAACATGCAGTGCGGAAAATGCAATTGTGGAAATGGCATATGCTAAAAAACGGTTTTTCCCGTAAAGTAGCCGAAAAATCAATCCACGGTACAGAGTTTCTTCCACAACCGGAACAAGGATCACCAGTGCAACGGTCATCAAAGCTATATTATCGGTTACCAGCTGCTGAACGGAATTGTCGTTTACATTGTAAAAATCCGGCAACAGGAAAAAAATTACAAATGAAACGATGTAATTACACACCCATTGGAGCAAGAAACCAATGCCGGCTGATTGCAGGCATCGAAAGGGTGTCACAATGGCGACTTTTGCATTGTTGATTAGAAATTTGCGGAAAATTACAGTAATGCACAAGAAATTCAGGGCAAAATATATAAAATTCAGCTCCGGTTCAGAAAGAGGGTTGCGTAGCAGGGTGTTTACCAGGAGGATGGCAGGCTGCAGAAATAATTGCTGCACTGCCAAAAAGATAAATCCGGCTGTGATTTCCTGCTTGCTTAGGGGAAGGTTAAGTATATTCATATCAGTTTAACATCTTCTTCAGCTTAAATAGTTCATTCATTGCTTCAATGGGGGTGAGGGTTTCGATATTGAGCTTTTCCAAAGCTTGACATATTTGATTTGCCCGCAGATCCAACATACTGATCTGATCATCCGGTTCCGGCTTGACCAAATGTGTAGGTTCGGGAGCACCTTCAGCTTCCAGTTGGGAAAGGATCTGCCGTGCCCGCTGGATCACGCTGTTGGGAAGACCGGCAAGCTTAGCTACTTCAATACCGTAACTGTCATCAGTGGCACCGGGAACAATCTTTCTAAGGAAGATCATTTTGTCACCACGCTTTTTAACAGCAATGTTATAATTCTTTACGTTGGGAAGCTCGTCCTCAATGGTGCTTAATTCGTGATAGTGGGTTGCGAATAAAGTTTTTGCACCTAAATGACGGGGACTGGCAGCATATTCCAAAACGGCTCTTGCAATGGACATACCATCGTAAGTAGAGGTACCCCGTCCGATCTCATCCAAAATCAGCAGGCTTTTGGAGGTGGCATATTTCAGAATAGATGCCACCTCTGCCATTTCTACCATAAAGGTAGATTGACCGGAAGCCAGGTCGTCGCTTGCACCGATCCGGGTAAAGACACGGTCAACAAGACCGATTCTTGCGCTGCGTGCCGGAACAAAAGAGCCGATCTGTGCCATAAGGACGATCAATGCTACCTGGCGCATATAAGTGGATTTACCAGCCATATTGGGTCCGGTAATAATGGATACCTGGTTATCAGAAGCGCCCAAATGTGTATCATTGGGGACAAACAGAGCATCCTTGAGCATCTGTTCAACTACCGGGTGACGTCCGTCCGTAATGGATATCTCATCAGACAATGTGATTTCAGGACGGCAGTAACCTCGCTGTACAGCAACAGTTGCCAGTGAACACAGGGCATCTACTGCAGCAACAGATGCTGCGGAAATCTGAATTCTGGAAGATTGAGATGCCAAATGCTCCCGCAAGGCAGTAAAGATTTGATATTCAAGAGCTGTGAGCCGTTCCTTAGCGGTAAGGATCTGATTTTCCAGTTCCTTCAGTTCCTGGGT
>JAZQHW010000142.1:0-20445 GCA_045540795.1 Faecousia sp.
TTGGACAAATATGTACATTATTTCAATAACAGGCGACCTGCTGCAGCCTTGGGCTATAAAAGCCCAGTTCAGTACAAGACCGAACTGGGCTTCTAAAACTATGGTGTTTTTAAGTGCCTACTTTTCCTTGACAAATGCACTCAGTCGGAGGCTTTGACTTTTATTGTGCAGGAAAATACAGGTTCATATCCACATCGCCGTCGATGCCCGGGACTGTGCCGGTGTTGGTGTGCTGCCACATATCCACTTTATATTCATAGGTCATTTCATCGGAGTACATTGCCAGCCAGAAGCCGTAATCCGTCAGCTCTTCCAGGTACATCTGCTTCCGGGATTGCTCCGGATTGAAGTAGACCATTGCTTCATAACCGGCTTGCTCTACGGTTTCACAGAAGGCTTTGGTGCAGTCGGTGAGGATTCGGGCATCTACAACATCGGTGCGGTAGCCGGTTTGAATAAACTCCCAATCGTACACCAGGGGCATATCCAATTCCCAGTCGGCAACAATGGACAGAGCGAATTCTGCTTCTTCCTTAGCTTCCTCCGGAGAGATGGATTGAGAGAAGAAGTAACCGCCAACTTTCAAGCCGGCTGCTTTTGCTCCTTTGTAATGGGTCTGTGCCAGTTCATCTTCAAACATAAGCCCTTCAACGGAGCCCCGCCAGCCGACACGCAGCATTACAAACTCAAAGCCTGCGGCTCTCACTTGTTCCCAGTCGATTTCCTTTTGGTGGGTGGATACATCGATGCCCCGGATACTGGGGGCGGTAAGGCAGGTGAGATAGCCGTGGACGTAGCCAAAGTCCATGGGCGTAAATATGTTGGCGGTGATAGGCGGTGCGGTGGCTTCAGTGGTTTGGGTGGGTTCCGGTGTTACCGCCGGCGGTTTTTGGGACAAACCAAACCACAAACCCAGAAGAAGGATTGCCAAAGCAACGGCAATGCCTGCCAAAAGACAGGTTCTCTTTGTAATCGTCATAAGTTAATGGGCGGCTGACAAGGGCCGCAGGACGCAGTAAGCGTCAAAACGGGTGTCGTGCACTTCTGTTAAGAATACCAGGTGGACGGAAGGCTCTGCCAATCCTGTTTGATTGGCAATATCTGCTGCCTGGGCAGCTACAGCATCTTCAAAGTACAGACGGCTTCTGCCTTCCGGCAGAGGAAAGTCTGCCCGTCCCACAAAGGACAAGGCAAAGGTTTCCCCGGCACAGGCATCCAGCAGCATTTTCGCTGCTTCAGCAATTGCCTGGGTACGGTCACCGGAGAATTTCAGATCGTCGGAATCCGGGAAACGGAATTCGTCAAAAACCACTTCGTCAAAGCCGAGGTTTTTTAGCTCTGTTACGATCTGTGCCAAATAAGAGATAGTACCTTCCTTGGTAGGATCCAGCCAGTAACAATAATCGTCATCTGCCCACAAATGAGAGCCGCTGGACACAAACAGCCCGTTTTCTGTGTGGCTTAAGCCGTAAAAGTAATCCCGCAGGGCAGGCAGCCGGGCAATGAGGTACATACCTCGCTTATCCAATGCAGCGATCATATCCTCCATTGCTTTTGTATCAATGTCCGGATTCAGATTGGTACTGAGGCTTGTGCTGTAGAAGAAATTGCCCTTGGGACTTTTTACATCCAGCATAATGGGGGTTCCGGTGGGCAGTGCTTTCGCTTGTGCCAGCACCTGATCCACACCGGCTTCCAAAGCAGCCTGGTCGGCATAGTAGCCTGCAAACTGGCTTAGCGCACGGCTGGTGCTGATGGCATTGTCGCCTTCGTTATAGTAGACGGAAACGGTTTCTGTTTCTTCAGGAGGCACTGCCACCTGCCCTTGTGCTATCTGGGGAGGTAGCTGCATATTGATCACGGCACCGTCCCGGGTATAGATCACATAGCGCTGCAGCCAGGTAAACCAGCAGAAGAACACCAGAGCAGCGGCAACCAGGACTACCAAAAGGATCAGCCCAATGCGACCCAGAAGTCTTCTGGTACGGTAAGGAATGTTCATAGAGTTACTTGCCGGCGCATACACAGCGCCAGTCTTCCTTTTCATAAGTATGGATAATCCGGAGTCCGGCACGCTTCAGTGCGTCGGTCACATCCTGCAACCGGGTATCCAAAATGCCGGAGCAGATCAAGGTGCTGCGGTTATCCAGCAGCTGGGGCAGCACCGGCGCAAGACCGATGATCACATCAGCCACGATATTCACCAGCACCAGATCATAGCGGTTTTGCTTTAAAGTGTCCATCAAAGGCTTGTCTGTTAACACATTTCCTGTGAGGGCGGTAAACTCCGGAGCACTGATTTGATTATAGGCGGCATTTTCCCTGGCAATATCCTCTGCTTTGGGGTCAATGTCTACGCCAATGGCACGGTGAGCGCCCAGCCGCAGGGCGGTGATGGACAAAATGCCGCTGCCACTGCCAAGGTCCAGGCAGGAGGCGTTTTTCAGGTCCATATTTTCCATTGCTTCCATAACCATTTGGGTGGAGGGATGGGCACCGGTACCGAAGGTCAGACCCGGATCCAAAATGATGGGCAGGCGGTCTGTTTCTGCCTCTTCTGCCAGCCAGTAGGGAAGCACAATGAGCCGATCGCCTACAGGCTGGGGCGGGTAGTTATCTTTCCAGCTTTCCTCCCAGTTGGTTTCAGGCAGCTTGCTGACGGTTAAGGTCAAGGCACCCAGCTTTTCTGCCGGATATTCTGCTTTCAGCTTTTCCAACAATGCCTGCAGCCGGTGCAAACCGGCTTCGTCAGATTCCTCCAGATACAGCTTGATTTGGGAAAGTCCCTGCAGCTGCTGCTGCAGCTGCTCATCAATATAATCCCAGCAGGCACGGTTTTGCTCTAAAAAATCTTCAAATTCTGTCTGGTCTTCAATCAGAAGATCCGAAAAGCCGCCTGCAGTGAGGGCGGTGGTGACGGTGTCGATCCCCTGAGGGGTGGTGGCTACCGTAATTTCAAGCCAATCCATAGGCGCTCCTTTGGTGATTTATTCTGCGTTGACAGATTGATCGGTGATGGTTTTTAAGGCTTCTTCAGGGGTCATACCGGCGGCGATGGCTTCCTTCCGGGCGGCGTTTACCGCTTGGATGGTTTTGATCCGCTTGCCGTCCAGCTCGTAGCCGGTCATTGCCCAAAGGGTCAGTGCCCAGGCAGCCATAGGCACCAGGCAGAACAGGGAAATGACTACCCAATTCATACCCGGGGCATAAGGCGTTGCTTTGGTGGGCAGGTCAGGTACACCAATAAACAGCAGGGCAATGGATACCACCGTTGCCGAAAGGGAGGAGACCAGTTTGTCTACCAGGCTGAACAGAGTGCCCATAATGCCGGGAATGAATTTGCCGCTGCGGTAGGTTTCATAGTCGGCACAGTCGGCAACCATAGGAATGGGCATATCGGCTGTAGAGTAGTAAGCGCCGTAGCCGATACCAAAGAACAGAACAAACAAAATGGTGTACAGGTTAATGCTAATGGCAAAATCACTGCCGAAGAGAGTGCCGGAGTATACGCTGAGGTTCCAGGCAGGATCCCCCTGCTTCCACAGAAGAAGCATTGCCAGCACACCGATATAGCAGATGAGAGCCACTGCCACATAGGTCATCAAAGACTTCTTCTGCCCGTGCTTTTGAGAGGTACGGACAGTGAGCAGGAAGAAAGGAACGGAGAATACATAGCCTACTACCATCATCGGTAAGTACAGGGTGTCGTAGTTACCCATCATACAGGAGTAGAGCATAATGAGAACGGTCATATTGGTAGCAATGGCAAGTGCCAGCTTGCAGCCGCCGCCGGCGATCATCAGCCGCTGCAAAGGCTTATTGTTTTTAATAATGCCGATATACTCAGATACCTTTACCTGCTCCTGCTTGCCGCCTAAGCCAAAGTATTTGGTCTGATCCTTTTCCCAAATGCCAATAATGGCAAGGACAGTGAGAAGGACAGAAACGGCAATGCCGATGGGAGTCATAATGGCAAACCAGGTGGCATTATAGTCTCCGGCGAAGCCGTCACCGGCAATGATAGGGGCAACGAATTGCATCACACCCATACCAGCCAGAGAGCCGATGGTGTTGAAAATGGTAAACAGCGGACGCTGCTTGGGATCGTTGGTGAGAACAGGCTGGGCGGACCGGGTCACAGAGGTTTGGAAGGTATAACCCAGTACCCACACTGCGTACAGAAGGATGAAGGCGGTATATCGCAGCCAGAGAAGGCTTTCTGGGATCATAGGTGTGACAATATACAGCAGAATCACGGAAATTGCCATTACAGCGTTGCCCAGCACCATAAAGGGGCGGAATTTACCGAATTTACCATCGGTCTTATCCATAATTGCGCCAATGATGGGATCGGTGATGGCATCCAAAACACGCATACCGGTAACCATAAAGGACGCAAAGACCATTGCCAGTCCCAGCACCTTATTGCCAAAGGTGGCAATATAGGAGAGGATCAGCACAAAATAGACATTGGTTGCGCCGTTGTTCATTGGGAACAGGGCAAGCTGATAAAACTTTGCCCGGTTCATACCCTTTTCGTTCATAGCTCGGTACCTCCTGAATTAAGTCCAGTTGCCGCCGCCGGCAATCTTTTTATTCAGCTTGTAGGATTCCAAAGGATTGGGGGTGAAGTGCAAAGTGGCTTCGTCCCGCACATCACCGGCAACTGCCTGTATATGGGTGTCTTTTCCCAGGAACACCCGGAACCGGAATATCTTATTACCGGTCTTTTTCTCTTGCAGCTTACCGTTTACATACAAAGAAACAGTATCACTGTTGGAATAGACCTTCAGGGTGGTGTATTTTTCCGGGCGGTACTGATACCGCTTGCCGGCAATATGCACCATAGGTTCTTTGTTCCAATGGGCTTTGTACAGATAGAAGCTGTCCTTTTTCACTTTCCGGTCAAAGGTGACAAGACCTTTGTGATTCATACCCGGCTCACCGCCCTGATTCCGGGCATCTGCTGCAAAGTCAAACATATTCCAAATGTGGTTTGCCCACATAAAAGGACGCTTTGCAAAGCATTTGAGCATATATTCGTGGTAGATTGCCTGATATTCCTCGGTGTGGTCGCCCCGGCGGGGATGGGAGGAATGAAGATTGGGCATACCCTCGCAGCCGTATTCGGAATAACCCAGGCAGCGGTTGGGATACTTCCAATGGAAGAAATCGATCCAAAGGTCATTGAGGAACAGACCCGGCACGTACCAGCCCAGGTACAAATTCCAGCTGACGATGTCAGAGATATGCGCTACCTTATTGAAAGGACCGCAAACGGCATAGCAAGCCAGAGAAGTGGGGCGTGTGGGGTCCATTTGGTGAACCAAATCGTTGAGCATCCGGTGATTATCCAGCATATCCCGGGTGTTCCGGGTGGAAATGGTGATCTCGTTGGAAAGTCCCCAGGTGACGATGCTGGGGTGGTTGTAGTTCTGTACGATCAGCTCTTTCATTTGGGAAACGGTGTTCTCTCTGCCGTTGGGCATATGCTCGGAGATATAGGGGATCTCTGCCCACACGATCATACCGTATTGGTCGCACAGGTCATAAAAATACTGATCGTGCTGATAATGGGCAAGACGGATGGTGTTGGCACCCAGCTCCCGGATCAGTGCCATATCTTCATCGTGATGCTCTTTGTGCAGAGCGTTGCCGATGCCCTTCCGGTCCTGATGCCGGGAAACACCGTGGAGCGGGTAGCTGCGCCCGTTAAGGAAGAAGCCTTCCTTGGGATCCATACGGAAGGACCGGACACCGAAGGAGGTCTGCACCTGATCCACCGGCACCCCGTTTTTTGAAAGGACGGCGGTGCAGGTGTAAAGATACGGATCATCCAAGCCGTCCCACAGGTGCACCTGGGGAATGGTCAAAGTCAGATCCGTGCCGGTGCCGGTGGCAACGGGCTGTTCCTGGGCATCGGAAAGGGTGATCTGTACGGTGGCATCCGGAGCGTTGTGCCAGGTCTGTACCCGGACAGAGCCGTCCTTGCCGCTGACGGTGGGAGTCACCGCCAAGCCGGTGCCACCAAAATAGTCCATATCAAAATGACTGCGGTTTACGGTGATGAGCAATACATCCCGGTAAATACCGCCATAAAAGGTGAAGTCTGCCTTTTGGGGATAGACCCGGTCATTGACAGAGTTGTCTGCCTCCACGATCAGGTGGTTTTTTTCTGCCAAAAGGTCGGTAATATCTCCACGGAAGGTAGAGTATCCTCCGTGGTGATCCATCACAGGTGTGCCGTTGAGCGTCACTTTTGCCGAAGCATTGACACCCTTAAATTCCAGATAGATCCGCTGGGTGGCGGCATCAAATTCCGGCATAGGGAAATCCTTTTCATAAGTGCAGGTGCCCCGGGCATAGTCATTGCCGCCGTCCTGTCCATCCAAAGCGTTCCAGGTGTGGGGAATGTCTACAGTTTGGCAGGATCCGTCCAGGGCGGTGAAGCACCAACCGGTATTCAAAAGCTGCTCTTTTCTCATATGGGCATCTCCTTGATATAGTTTGTTTCATTATAGCAAAAAACATATAGATTTACAAGATGCAGTTCTATCCAACACCCTGTGTATTTATGAATTTTCCTTTGGATTATTCACAAAAATGTCTATTATTTTTTGATACAGTATGCTATAATGAATAAAATTATGCCCAAAGGAGATTGGATTATGGGTTTGTTTGCAAAGCTCTTTGGAACACGTTCAGAAAGAGAGATCAAAAAGATTCAGCCGCTGGTTGATAAGATTCTTTCTTTGGAAGAGGAATATAAGGCACTTTCAGAAGATGCCCTTCGGGGAAAAACAGCAGAATTTAAGGAGCGTTATGCCCAGGGGGAAACTTTGGACGAGCTGCTGCCGGAGGCGTTTGCTGCTATCCGGGAGGCGGCGGACCGGGTGCTGGGTATGCGTCCGTATCCGGTGCAGCTGATCGGCGGTATCGTTTTGCATCAGGGTCGTATTGCGGAAATGAAAACCGGTGAAGGCAAGACCCTGGTGGCAATTCTGCCTTGTTACCTCAATGCCCTTACCGGAGAGGGTGTCCATGTGGTCACCGTTAACGATTACCTTGCCAAGCGTGACTCGGAGTGGATGGGCAAGGTCCATCGGTATATGGGTCTGACAGTGGGACTGGTGATCCCGGCAATGACCCCTGCCCAGAGAAGAGAAGCCTATGCTGCAGATATTACGTACTGCACCAATAATGAGCTGGGCTTTGACTACCTCCGGGATAATATGGCGATCTATAAAAGTGAGCTGGTGCAGCGGGGACATGCCTTTGCCATTGTGGACGAGGTGGACTCCATTCTGATCGATGAAGCCCGGACACCTTTGATCATTTCCGGTAGAGGAGAGGATTCCTCCAAGCTTTATGAAATGGCGGATTACTTTGTCTCCACCCTGCGCAAGCAGGTCTTTGCCAAGACAGAGGACAAGGAAGTCCACGATGATTATGACTGCGATTACTTTGTGGATGAAAAGTCACGCACGGTGTCTTTGACTGCTTCCGGCATTGCCAAGGCGGAGAAGTTCTTCTCTGTAGAGAATCTGGCAGATCCGGACAATGCCACTTTGTCTCATCATATTAACCAGGCTATGAAAGCCCGGGGTCTTATGAAGCGGGATATCGACTATCTGGTGAAGGACGGAGAGATCATCATTATCGATGAATTTACCGGTCGTCTGATGTACGGCAGACGCTACAATGAAGGTCTGCATCAAGCTATTGAAGCCAAGGAACGGGTGACCATTGCCGGTGAAAGCAAAACCCTGGCGACTGTTACTTTCCAGAATTTCTTCCGTCTGTACCGGAAGCTCTCCGGTATGACCGGTACGGCACTGACAGAGGAAGAAGAATTTAATTCCATCTATATGCTGGATGTGGTGGAGATCCCTACCAACCGTCCGGTGGCACGAATCGATCACTCCGATGTGGTGTATAAGACAGAAGCCGGCAAATTCCGGGCGATCATTGCGCAAGTCCGGGAATGTCACGAAAAAGGTCAGCCGGTGCTGGTGGGTACTGTTTCTGTTGAGAAAAGTGAGATCCTCAGCAAGCTGCTGAAAAAGGAGAAGATTCCCCACAATGTGCTTAATGCCAAGTTCCACGAGCAGGAAGCACAGATCGTTGCCCAGGCAGGTAAGCTGGGTGCGGTGACCATTGCCACCAATATGGCAGGTCGTGGTACAGATATCGTGCTGGGCGGTAACGGTGAGTTTATGGCTATGAACCAGCTGCGGAAGGCAGATCTGCCGGAAGAGCTGCTGGCAGAGGCAAACTCCTATGCAGAAACCCAGGATCCGGTGGTCCTGGCGGTGCGGAAGCAGTATGATGACCTGCTGACAGAGTTTAAGTCCCAGATCAGCCAGGAGGCAGAAGCGGTGCGGCAGGCAGGCGGTCTGTTTATTATCGGCACTGAGCGCCACGAATCCCGCCGAATCGATAATCAGCTCCGTGGCCGTTCCGGTCGTCAGGGCGATCCGGGTGAAAGTCGGTTTTATCTGAGCCTGGAGGACGATCTGATGCGGTTGTTCTCTTCGGACCGTATTATGGGTATGATGGACTCCCTGGGCTTGGATGAGGATACACCCATCGATGCCAAGATTTTGTCCAACGCTGTGGAAAATGCCCAGAGAAGTGTGGAAAGCCGCAACTTCCGGGCAAGAAAGAGCGTTTTGGAATACGATAATGTTATGAACACCCAGCGTGAAGTAATCTATGCCCAGCGGCAGAAGGTCCTGGACGGTGAGGAGCTGCGGGACAGTATGCTCAGTATGCTCCAGAGCGTGGTGGAAAGCGGTGTTGCAGAGGCATTGAGCGAAACCGGTGGCGTTGCCGATGCCGACAGCTTCCGTCAGGTGCTGGCAAAATTCCAGGGCATCTATTTCCCCAGAGGCGCTTTGGCTGAGGGAGAAGGCTTAACTACCCAGGAGCTGACAGAGAAGGTTTATGAGCTGGCACTGCAGACCTATGAAGCAAAGGAAGCTGCCTATACTCCGGCAATGATGCGGGAGCTGGAGCGTGTGGTTATGCTCCGGGTGGTGGACGAATACTGGATGGACAACATCGATGCTATGGATGATTTGAAGCAGGGCATCGGTTTGCGTGCCTACGGTCAGCACGATCCTGTTATTGCCTATAAAGAAGAAGGCTATGAGATGTTCCAGGGCATGATCACGGCGATCCGTGAGGAAACCATCCGCCGGATGTTCCTGGTGCAGCTGCGGCCGACGCAGGAAGTGAAGCGGGAGAAGGTGGCGAAAGAGGTTACTGCCGGCACCCCCGACGGCTCTGTAAAGAAGCAGCCGGTGCGGAAGGAGCAGAAGACAGGTCCTAACGATCCCTGCCCCTGCGGCAGCGGCAAGAAATATAAGAAATGCTGTATGCAAAAGGATAAAACTGCCCAAATGTAAGAAACAGAAAGGGATACCTATGGCGATCAAGACTGTCTGCAAAGGAAAACTGGATTATTTGACGGATACGCAGATAGAGGTGCCCCATTGCTTCACTACCCGGCTGGGAGGTGTCAGCACCGGACACCTGGCAGCCCTGAATCTGGGAACGCACCGGGGAGATCTCCGGGAAAACGTGCTGGAAAACTACCGGATTCTGGGATCTGCGGTGGGATTTGACCCGGAGCAGCTGGTACTGACCAGGCAGACCCATACGGATATCGTGCTGCCGGTGGACCAAAGCCATAAAGGCGCAGGTCTGTTTGCACCGGAACTGCCGGAATGTGACGGGCTGATCACCAACACACCCGGTGTGGCATTGGCGGCATTTACCGCTGACTGCACCCCTATTCTTTTATGGGATCCGGTAACCGGGGCAGTAGGTGCTGTCCACGCAGGCTGGCGGGGAACTGCCGCATCGATCGGCGGAAAAGCAGTGACGGCAATGGTCCGGGAGTACGGTTGTAAACCGGAAAATATCCGGTGTGCCATCGGTCCCAATATTGCCCAGTGCTGCTTTGAAACCGACGCAGATGTGCCGGAGGCAATGGTAAAAACCTACGGCGCAGCGGCAGAAAATTATATCCAGTCCCGGAACGGGAAATATTATGTAAACTTAAAAGCTATCAACGCCCTGTCTTTGGAACGGGCGGGAGCAACGAAAATATCTATAGCACAGGATTGTACAGCCTGTGCACCGGAGCGGTATTGGTCTCACCGGAAGGTGGGGGGCAACCGTGGTTCGCAAGGTGCGTTTATTTTATGTAAGGAGGCAGTTCGGTGAAACGTTTAATTGCCGGAATTCTTTCCATATTTCTTTGTGCCGGGCTGCTGGGTGGTTGTGGTGGAGAAAAAGAACCCCATACACCCACCGGTGACGGTTTGACCTGGGATGAAGACTACACAGGTCCGGTGTATACCCGCCCTCCTTCAGAGGAACTGGACGAGCTGACCTTGACATACGATCCTAAGGTTTCTATGAATCCGCTTCTAAGCGGTGACTTTACCAACCGTACGTTGTTTTCTCTTATTTATCAGAGCTTGTTCATTGTAGACCGGGATTATAAGGTAGAGCCGCTCCTTTGTAAGAGCTTTACTGTATCCCAGGATATGAAGAGCTATACCTTTTATCCGGAAGCGGCGAAGTTTTCCGACGGCTCGGTACTCACTGCCGGGGACGTTATGGCAACGCTGCTGGCGGCAAAGGAAAGTGATGTTTATTCCGGACGGTTTCACCATGTTACAGAGATCCTCCTGTCAAACGATGGCGGCATAACGGTGAATCTGGATACCCCATACGAGGATCTTCCGGTTTTGTTGGATATTCCCATCCTCAAATCCTCTCAGCTTCAGTCCCCCCGCCCCTTGGGAACAGGACCTTATGTTTTGGATACCACCGGTGAAATCGCACTGCTGCGGAAAAATACCGACTGGTGGTGTTCTGCAACCTTGCCGGTGTCGGTGGGCGCCATTCGACTGACGGAGGCAGGTACTGCCGCAGAAGTCCGGGATGAATTTGAATTTGAGGATCTGGATCTGGTTTGTACTGATCCCGGTTCAGACCACTATGCGGATTACCGCTGCGATTATGAGCTTTGGGATTGCCAGAACAATATTTTCCTCTACCTTGCCTGCAATATGGACAGCCGGGTGTTTTCCATTCCGGAGATCCGGCAAATGTTGCCTTTGGCGGTGGATCGGGTAGGGCTTGCGGATAAGTATTACCGGGGCTTTGCCCAGGCGGCAGCATTGCCTGCCGTGCCGGGATCTCCTTATTACAGTCAGGTGCTGGCAGAGCGGTACGCTTACGATGGTGGTAAGGCATTGACACAGGCGGTTGCTCAAGCGCAGCTGGCACCGGATATCACCATATCTTTACTGGTGAACAGAGATGACAGCTTGCGGCTGCGGGTGGCGCGGGATATCCGGGATATGCTCCAAAGCTGCGGACTGACGGTGATTATGAAAGAAGAAGCCACCTCTTCGTATATGCGTACTTTGGAATTGCGGGACTATGATCTGTATCTGGGACAGACAAAGCTTTCTGCCAATATGGATCTATCCGCCTTCTTCTCTTCCGGAGGAGGCTTGCGGTATGGAAATTTCAACAGCGTTTCTCTGTACACCCTGTGTACGGAAGCACTGGCAAACCACGGTAACTACTATACCCTGCACCAAACGCTGATGAACGATGGCAGGTTGTGCCCGATTTTGTTCCGGAGCTATGCTGTCTATGCCACCCGGGGACTTTTGACAGACTTAACACCTGCCCGGGATAATATTTTCTATTATTCTTTGGGTAAGACTATGGAAAAAGCCCAAAAGGTGCAGACGGTTACTACGGAAACCACCCCGGAAACAACCTCGGCGGAGAGTTAAATTACAACAATAAAAAAACGCACTTCTCAGCGTGATACTCTTAACGGAGTATCACGCAACTCTATTCGCCTTGCGGCGAGTTTTATTTCTTCGCAGTAATAGCATGCTGCGCATAGTGATATTGTCCTGCGGACAGTTTACGGCGAAGAGAATATCACTAAACCGATCGGTTTATATCACTTTTGAGGGGCATCTTTTTATTTGTAGCCGGTGGAAAGAAAATTGTGTTTGACGGAAAGAATTTCTAGTTGCAATGTTATGTAAAGTCTGTTACAATGAAACCATCCTAATGTATAGAGAAAGGATGTACGATATGAAACGAATTTCTGTTTTGCTTGTTGCCCTTTGCCTGCTGCTTTGCGCTTGCAGTAAAGAACCGGAGCCTACCCAGGCACCGACTACCGAGGCAACTACCGAAGCCACCACCGAGGCAACCACCGAGGCGACTACGCAGCCGGAAATCTATCTGAATCCTTTGAACGGTGAAGCTTTGGAAGCGGCATATACCACCCGTCCGGCAGCGGTGGTGATCAACAATCTGAAAGATGCCCTGCCCCATTACGGTGTCAGTTACGCAGATTTCTATTATGAAGTAGAAACAGAAGGCGGCATCACCCGCTGCCTGATGATCTATTCCGATCCTGCCAAGGCAGATGTTGTGGGTCCTGTTCGTAGTTCTCGTACCTTCTTTAACAGTATCGCTGTGTCCTATGATGCACCTATCTTCCATTGCGGCGGCAGTGTCCGGGGCAGAAATGCCGGCTATGAAGACAGCGGTGAGAAGATCGCAAACTGGATGCACGTGGATCAGATGCACAACAGCAAGTATTATTTCCGGGATGAGGACCGGTATAATAAGTACGGCTACAACTGGGAGCACACCCTGTTTACCAAGGGTGAGAAGATCGCCGCAGCTATGACCGATAAGGGCTTCACCCAGGCGGAAGAACAGGATTACGGCTTGCAGTTTGCTGAGGATGCTGCCATCACCGGAAGTGCCGCTGCCAAGGTGGTCATCACCTTCCGGGGCGATAAGACCAGTACATTTGAATACGATGAAGCTTCCGGTACTTACCTGATGTCCCAGTACGGCTCTGAGTATGTGGATGCCGGCAATGATACCCGGGTGGCTTTTGAAAATGTCATCGCCCTTTATACCAACCAGTGGAACCGTCACGACGGTGAGTACAGCCGTTCTTATTACGATCTGGTAGGAGAAGGGGAAGGTTATCTGGCAATGGGCGGACAGATCGTGCCTATTAAGTGGTCCCGGGCAAGCCTGGAAGCACCCTTCGCATATACGCTGGAGGATGGTACGCCTGTGACGCTTCGGACGGGTCACACCTATGTGGCAGTTTCTTCTGTTAAGAGTGACCCCATCCAATACGAATAAAAAACAGGGATCAGCACCGAAAAATGTGCTGATCCCGATTTTTATTTTCTTCTGGCGTTGTCTGTGAACATATAGTAGTCACATTTGATTTTTCCGTTGTAGAATTTCCGCTTTTTGTCCGCCCGCTTGCCGAACCAGTGCTCGAACTCCGGTTCAGAGGTAATGACAAATTTTTTCCAGTCATTAGCGAATTTCAAATGTCTGCCCAATGCACTGTACAGACGCTGGGCACTGTGCTGCTCCATCATTCGTTCACCGTAGGGAGGATTGCAGATCAAAATGCCGCTTTCTGCCGGCAGGCTCATTTTGGTGGCATCTCCGTCTTTGAAGGTGACGCAATCAGAAACACCGGCTTTCCGGGCATTGGCAAAGCTTAAGGATACACAGGCAGGATCGTTGTCAGAACCCAGGATCCGGTAGCTGCCGGAGAATTCTTTGTCCCGAGCTTCGTCCTTTGCGTCCTTCCAGGCAGCTGCCGGAACCCAGGGATATTCCTCTGCGGCAAAATGCCGGGACAGTCCCGGTGCCCGGTTTTTGGCGATCAGAGCGGCTTCAATGGGAATGGTGCCGGAGCCGCAGAAGGGATCCCATAGGAACTCTCTGCCCCGATAGCGGGTCAGCTGGATCATACCGGCTGCCAATGTTTCGTGCAGGGGAGCGTCATTGCCCACGGCACGGTAGCCACGCTTGTGCAGACCTTGTCCAGAGGTGTCCAGAGAAAGGGTGACCTGATCGTTTAAGATGGTGAAATGAAGCTGGTACTTGATACCGGTTTCCGGCAGCCAGCTGATGCCGTACTTTTCCCCCAACCGCCGGGAGGCGGCTTTTTTTATGATCGCCTGGCAGTCAGAAACACTCATTAGCTGACTGTTCAGGCAATGACCCTTAACGGGGAATTGCCCGTCTTTGGGAATATAGTCTTCTAAGTTAGCTGCCAAAACACCCTGGAACAGCTCTTCAAAGGTCTTGGCTTGAAATTGTGCCAGCACTACCATCACCCGCTCTGCGGTGCGCAGGCAGATATTGGCTTTTGCTAAAGCGTTGGCATCACCGGTGAACAGGACTCGACGGTCCTCCACTCGGACATCTTCCATATCCATTCTCCGGAGTTCATCTCCTGCCAGTCCTTCCAGTCCAAACAGACAGGGGGCAACGAATTGCATTTTCATAGTATACTCCTTCCTAATTAAGGAATGATCTTTTTCGGCTTCAAATAGCGTTCTTCTTCCGAAAATACGCAGCCGCAGTATTTCTGCATATAAAAGCCCAGCTCTCTGGCTTTTTCCTGTCCGGCTTTAAAATAAGGGCGGAAGTCCCGGTAAAGAAATTCTACACCGTACTGGATCGCTGCCCGTTCCGCTGTTTCCCGCATTAGCTCGTGATTTTGATAAGGACTGATAAACAGGCTGGAGGTGAAGCTGTCAAAGCCGCCCTCCTTGGCTTGCCGTGCTGCTTCAAAAAGCCGCATTTCATAGCAAGTGCCGCAGCGATGGGCAATATCCTTTGCCACTGCCCGGACAAAGGGACGCAGAGCATAATCGTTGTTTTCAATCAGGGGCAGGTCAATGGTGGGGGCATAGTCCCGCAGACAGTTCCGCCGTGCCCGGTATTCTGTAAAGGGGTGGATATTGGGATTATACCAAAAGCCGGTCACTTCAAAGTGATCCCCCCGGAGCACATCAATACATTGGTTGGCGCAGGGTGCGCAGCAAATGTGTAAAAGAGTTTTCATACTATTCTCCCAAAATATAAGAAGATTACCGGTATCATAGCATAAAATAATTTTGATTGCAAGGTGCACGGTGCCAGATTTCCCTACACTTCTGCCCAGTGAATGTGGTATGGTTTTTCCACAAAAGCCTTGCCAAGGGACAAGGTTTCCGTTATGATAGACCCAAACAGAAACAGCCGAAAGAAAAAGGATGGGATATGTATGGATGATGTGTATTATATGGAGCAGGCGCTGGCTCTTGCCCGGGAGGCAGGAGAAGAGGGGGAAGTGCCTGTTGGCTGTGTGATCGTGCGGAACGGACAGATCGTAGGCAGAGGACGCAACCGCAGAGAAACGGCAAAAACGGCTTTGGGTCACGCAGAACTGGAAGCCATTGGAGATGCCTGTCGGAATTTAGGTGGCTGGCGGCTGTGGGATTGTACCTTGTATGTTACATTAGAGCCGTGTCCTATGTGTGCCGGTGCGATCATCAATGCCCGGATCCCCCGGGTGGTATTTGGTGCTTCCGATGAAAAGTGCGGTGCCTGCGGATCGGTTTGCGACTTGTTTGGTATGGCATTTAATCATCATCCCCAGGTGGACAAGGGCGTTTTGGAGCCGCAGTGCGCCCAGCTGTTGACGGAGTTTTTCCAAAAGCTGCGGGTACAGCTGCGACAGCGGCCGAAATGGCAAAAGAAAACAGAGTGAAAAGAGAGAACGCGGTGCAAAAAGCACCGCGTTCTCAGTCTGTCAAAAACTAGTTTTTTGACAGACTGCAGAGGTCAAAGGAGTCGCAAAGACGAACAAAACGAAGGTGTAGGCGTACATTGGTACGTTGATCCTTCGTTTTGTGAAGTAAGTCAAACGCCTTGCGACAGCAAGTTTTTCTCGATTATCTAGTAGAATAGTGTTCTGTTTGTTTGTGTATCTCAAAGTATAGGAACGCTACAGATCGTTAAACCTGCGTTTGACGATTTGCGGCTTTTTTGACACTCTGAGAATGCGGTGCAAAAGCACCGCGTTCTTTAATTGGAGAGGGGCGAAAGAATGAAGCCGGAGGGCAGAAGTATTCAAATTGGTGCGGCGGTGATCGTATGTGCGTTGGTGCTGCGACTGTTTGGTGGCGGCGGTATGGACCAGATGGTGAAGGCGCTTAGCAGTCCGGAAGTGTTGTCAGTGATTATGCTTTTGGAAACGGGACGGATCGTGCGTCCGGAGCAGATCATACAGACGGAACCAACCCAGCCAGAGGCATCCTTGCCACCGGAAACGGAGGTAACAGAACCGGAGCAGACCATACCCCGGGTAACGGCGCAGGCGGTGTTTGCGCCGGACGATACGGAATTGGTGGAGGTAAACAGTGTCTGCGGTTATGAAACAGACCTGTCCACCTGGTTAAAGCAGCCGCTAAAATGGGATTTGACGGCAGATACCCCTACAGTGCTGATCCTTCATACCCACGGTACGGAAAGTTATACAAAAACCGAGGATTATCAGGAATCCTCTCAGTATCGCACATTGGATGTAGGGCATAATGTGGTGTCTATCGGAGACCGGTTGGTACAGGTGCTCCAGACAGGGGGCATTCAAGTGGTTCATGACAGGACGATGCACGATCATCCTTCATACAGCAATTCCTACAACCAGGCACGGGAGGCAATGGCAGCGTATTTGGAAAAGTATCCGTCTATACGGCTGGTGCTGGATATCCACCGGGATTCCGTGGAGGACAAGGATGGAGATCAGGTGCGGTTTGTGACCCGGGTGAACGGCAAGGATACCGGGCAGCTGATGATGGTGGTAGGCACCGATGCCGGAGGACTGACCCATCCGGACTGGCCGGAGAATATGTCTTTGGCGGTGAAGCTTCACGCACAACTGGAAAAAAACGCACCGGGGATCTGCCGACCCATTAGTTTCCGCACCCAGCGCTTTAATCAGGATCTTTCCCCCGGGGCGCTGATCGTGGAAGTAGGGTCAGCCGGCAACACCCGGCAGGAGGCACTGCTGGCAGCGGAGCAGCTGGGAAAGGCAATTCTGGAGTTGGCAGCAGGTACCGGCTAAAGGATATTCCACCAGTCGGTACTGTGGGCTTCGGCAATGGCTGCTACCAGCCGGGACAGCTTGGCGCAGCAGGCAGCGAAGGCAGTGTAATTCTCTTTTTGCTTATAAACCTCCAACTGGGCAAAAAGACTTTCGATCTCTTCCATAGGTGCGTGGTCCGAAATGGAAGCAAAGCCTTTCTGTTGAGTATCCCATAATCGGTTGGCTTCCTCTGCCAAAGAAAAGGCATGGCGGTGATCTCCGGCAAGGGAGGCTTCTGCCGCCTGGGACAAAGCGGTGACTACCGGTTCCTGCAGGCGCTGACTTTGGAAAGCGGTCCATAGACCCAGCGCCAACAGTCCTGCCAACAGTCCTGTACCCAAAGCGAATTTTCCCACGGCTATTTCTCCTTTTTATAAAAAATAATATGATCCTTGCCGTCAACAGTCAGCAGCCAGGTGTCCTTTAGGGACACCTTTCTTTCTGCCAGCTGCTTTTGTAACCACACAAGGTCTTTGTTTGCCTTTGATAAGTTTTCCTGCAGCAAAGTGCCGTCACTGACGATGGTAATGGGGAAATATTGTTTCTTGGTGGGGATTCTTGCATCCTTTGCGGTGGCGGGTCTGTCCTTAGGGTAGGGGAACACAGACAGATTGCCGTTGGTTTCCAAAATGGCATATTGGACACTGTTCAGATCCAGCACATCCTTTTCCCGGAGATGACCGGTAAGCTCATCCAATGTCACCCGGGTCTTTCGAAGATTCTCCTGGAGGATTTTTCCATTCTCCACCAGGATCACCGGCTTTCCGCATAAAAGCTTCCGGAAGCGGATGCTTTTTAAGGACAGGTGGGATAAAATCAGCTCAGCCCCTAAAACGGTCAGAATGGGCAAAAGACCGGAATAGATGGGCATACCGCTGTCCTGCATAGGAATGGAAGCCAGATTGGCAACCAGCATCGTCACCACAAATTCCGAAGGCTCCATTTGCCCTACCTGTCGCTTGCCCATAAAACGGATCACGGCAATAAGCACCAAATATAAAATAACGGTACGAATGTAAGATACGATCAAAAAAAGCCACCCCTTTGGAAAAGCATTCCCCGGGGTGGCAAAATTATGCAGAAAATGCAAAAACCGCAGGCGACCTGCGGTTTTGCTACAAAAAGAAAGGAAAAAGTGAAAAACAACATAAATTGTTACGATACAATTTTAATAGACAAATGTGAAGAAAAAAAGTGTATAATTGTTAAGAAAGGATTAAGTTAAGAAAAAAGCTTTTTTTACAGGGTGTGGGGAAAACTTTACATTTGATGAAAAAGCTGATACAATAAATAAAATAAGGAAAAGCCCCACTGCGGGATGGAATGAGGAAACAGAACTATGCTGGATAAATTGGAAGCGGTGGTAAACCGCTATGAAGAGATCTGTGCCCGGTCAGAACAACCGGATTTTTATAACGATCCCAAGAAAGCTGCGGCGACGTTACGGGAGAAAAATGATTTAGAACCTATTGTGGAGACCTATCAGGCATATCGCCGGGCGGAACAGGATATGCAGGAGGCAGAGGAACTGATGGCAGACCCGGAGCTGCGGGAACTGTGCCAGCAGACCTTCCAGACTGCTAAGCAGGAAAAAGAAGAGTTGTTTGGCAAGCTGCAGATCCTGCTGCTGCCCAAGGACCCCAATGACGAAAAAAGTGTGATCATGGAGATCCGGGGCGGTGTTGGTGGCGAGGAAAGTGCGTTGTTTGCCCATAGTCTGTTCCGGATGTACTCTATGTATGCCGCCCAAAAGGGTTGGACAGTGGAACTGATGAACTATAATGATACGGAGCTGGGCGGTGTCAAGGAAGCGGATCTGGTGATCAGCGGACGGGGTGCTTACTCCCGGCTGAAGTATGAATCCGGTGTCCACCGTGTCCAGCGTGTACCGGAAACAGAGTCCGGAGGCCGGGTCCACACCTCTACGGCTACGGTGGCAGTGCTGCCGGAAATGGAAGAGGTGGATGTGCAGATCGACCCTGCGGATATTGAAATGCAGGTGTACCGGGCATCCGGTGCCGGTGGTCAGCACGTGAATAAAACCAGCTCTGCGGTGCGTTTGATCCATAAACCCTCCGGATTGGTGGTTGCTTGCCAGGAGGAACGGAGCCAGGTGCAGAACCGGGAAAAGTGTATGCGGATGCTGGCATCCAAGCTTTATGAGATCCAGCAGGAAAAGCTGGAGTCTGAGGTGACGGGTATGCGCCGCAGCCAGGTGGGTACCGGTATGCGTAACGAGCGGATCCGCACCTATAATTTCCCCCAGGGACGGGTGACAGATCACAGGATCGGTCTGACTTTGTATAAAATCGATGCGGTTATGGACGGTGCCATTGATGAGATCATTGATGCCCTCGCTACTGCAGATCAGGCGGAAAAGCTGAAAAATGCCCAGTACACCTAACTGGAGGGGAAAGCTATGGAATTTATAACTGAATCTCCGGAACAGACGGAGCAGGTGGCTGCAAAGCTGGCAGAAGTTTTGCTGCCGGGCACAGTGATTGCCTTTGAAGGAGATCTGGGTGCCGGAAAAACTGCCTTTGTCCGGGGACTTGCCAAGGGGCTGGGCGCCCGGGATCGGGTTACCAGTCCTACCTATACAGTGGTCAATGAATATCTTTCCGGCAGACTTCCTCTGTTTCATTTTGATATGTACCGGTTAAGCTGCGCCGATGATCTGTGGGACATCGGCTGGGAGGATTATCTGGACCGGGGCGGCATCTGTGCCGTGGAATGGAGCGAGAATGTGGCAGAAGCTATGGAAGATCCGGTGCGGATCTGCCTGGAAAAGCTTAGCGACACCACTCGCAGGATCAAAATTGGAGGGATCGACTGTGCGGATATTGGCATTTGAAACATCTGCCAAGGCAGGTTCTGTTGCCCTGTTTGACGGGCAGACCCTGCTGGCAGAAAGCTATCAGAATACCGGACTGACCCATTCCCAGACGCTGATGAAAATGGCGGAGGATATGCTCCAAAGCTGCGGACTGACTGCCCGGGATGTGGAAGCGGTGGCGGTGGCTGCCGGTCCCGGAAGCTTTACCGGTGTGCGCATCGGTGTGGCTGCTGCCAAAGGCTTTGCCTGGGGCGGTGAGATTCCCTGCTACGGTGTTTCTACGATGGAAGCAATGGCACTGCAGCTGGGTGTATGGAAGGGCTATGTAGTGCCGGTGATGGATGCCCGGCGGTCACAGGTGTATAACGGGATATTCTTTTTTCAGGAAGGGGTTTTGTCCCGGGTCACAGAGGACCGTGCCATCAGCCTGGAGCAGCTGGGGCAGGAATTGAAAAAAATGGAAGAACCTGTTTTTCTGGTTGGAGATGGCAGCCTTTTGTGTTATAATACATTGAAGGAAGCAGTCCCCGGACTGGTACTGCCCCCGGCGCACCGGATGCATCAGCGGGCGGCAGGCGAAGTCGGAGGCCAA
>JAZQHW010000143.1:0-4446 GCA_045540795.1 Faecousia sp.
CCTTGCATAGCGTGGGTACCAACGATGTAGATGGGTATATAACTGCCATCCAATGTCAGTTTTTCTATACCGCTGCCGGGATTGACCGCCACCAGCAGGTCACCCCGCTTATAAGCAAACAGGCGGCTTCCCTTTTCCGCAGAATACACCGTAAAAGGACTGTAGTTTTGCAGCTGCTCTGTTTCCTTACGAAAAGCAATGAGTTTACGGACATAATGCAGGAAGGAATCCGGATCTGCCTCCTGCGCTTCCACCGAGGGAGCATCTGCCGCCGGATCCACCGGCAAATACAGCTGTTCCGGATCTGCCCCGGAGAAGCCTGCGTTTTTGCTTCTGTCCCATTGCATGGGTGTCCGGGAGCCTGTTCTGGCAAAGCCACCTTCCTTGCTGGGCAGCCACCGGTAGTTCATACCGATCTCGTCGCCGTAGTACAAAAACGGTGCACCGGGCATTGTAAACAAGAATGCGAAGGCAAGCTTGCGCTCCTTTTCTGTAAGCATTGGTGCGATCCGGGATGTATCATGGTTACAGGTAATAAAGCACCACAAACCGTCATTCTTACTGTCCTCATACTGGGGCAGATAATCCTCCAGGAATCCGGAGATATCCCGGGTAGATTCCTTCTTAAAGTAACTGTTATCCGGTTTTACGATCTCACCTTTTCCGTTACGCTCATAGTCCCGAAGCAAGCAGGAGTAACCGTTTCCGTACCACTGGAGATAAAAGTCCATATCAAAGCCGCAGCGAAGCGCCTGCTCCGGATGATTCCACTCGGACACCAACGCCGCCTCCGGATATTCCTTATGGATAGCACCGGCAATATCCCGCCACACCTCCATGGTTGCCACCTTGACACCGTCATCGTTTTTTACCAGAGAATCTGCCATATCCACCCGGAAGCCGTCGCAGCCCATATCCAGCCAGAAGCGCATAATATCCTTCATTGCTTCCCGGTTTGCCATAGGACCGGGGGCATTGATAGGCTGCTGCCAGGAGGTACGCTTATCCCGGTAGCCGTAATTCAGAGCTGGCTGGCACTTGAAGAAATTGATAATGTACGTAGCATTTCTGGGGTGTTCACCACCGATAAAGGGCATTCCGTCCCCTCCGGCGAAGGCATTGTCTGTCCAAATATACCGGTCCGCAAAGTCCGGTTCTTCCCGGCAGCTTTTTGCAAACCATTGATGTTCCTCGCTGGTGTGGCCGGGAACCAGATCCAGCAGTACCCGGATCCCCTTTTCGTGGGCAGCTGCAAACAGTGCCTTCATATCTTCATTGGTGCCGTACCGGGGTGCGATCTTCTTATAATCCCGAACATCGTAGCCCCCATCCTTAAAAGGAGAATCGTAACAGGGATTCAGCCACAAAGCATTGCAGCCCAAGGACCGGACATAGTCCAGTTTTTCAATAATACCCTGCAGATCGCCGATACCGTCCCCGTTGCTATCCTTAAAGCTTTGGGGGTAAATCTCATAAAAAACCGCATTTTTCAGCCAGCTTGCTGCCATCACAGTTCCTCCTTTTCTTCCCAGGGGAAGGGTTTTCCTTTTAAAACGTGCTCTTTGAGATACCGGAAGGTCTCCTTCTCTCCCTGATCCCGGAGCATTGTCAAAATGTACGCCAGTTCCTGCCGTGTTTGGGGGTTCATAAACAACTTTTCCCGGCTGTTTTCCAAATACTCCAGGGCAGAGCCAGGAGTATAATTCTTCCCTTGATACACCATACACGCTGCTCTGCGATCCATTACCATTTCCACCAGATACTTCCGGGGCATTGGAACCGGCTCATACCGTCTCGTTTCCAAAGAAAGGTCCGTCCAGTATTCATAATGATGGCGGTTACGGCCTTTGTGGTGCATCCAGGCTTCACTGTACCCTTTGTCCTCCCGCTCGGCGGTGTTAGGACTGCGGGTGCCCTGAAAATAGCGCATACCGCTTCTAAATTCCGTGGGTGCGTATTTGGACAGATCGTGGGTCAGTCCCTGCCAGTATAGTCCCACCCGGAAACAGCCCTGCCGCACCAGGTGGCGGTGCCGGGCGACTGTCAAAAAATGTTGTAATGCCTTCATAGTTTTCCCTTCTTATCCACTTATTTATTTCATTATAGTCCATACTTTGAAAAAACTCAAGAGGCACAATTTCCTTTGTCGCCTTATACAATCATTTACAATCCACTACCGGTGTGGTATAGTAAGCATATAAGATATTCCACTATGGAGGCTTCGCAAATGACAAAACTCTACCATAAAAGCAATCTGTCTTTTGCCCTTGTTTGGATCGGTCTGTATGTGATCGTTATGAATATTGCGCTGCAATTTTGCGGTGGTTTTGATAACCTGGCAGAAAAGACTGTACCCCAGCTGCTGGTGCCGGTGGTTTGCATTTTGGTGCTTGGGGTAAGCGCTACTGTATGGATCGTAAAAAATGGTCTTTCTGAAAAATTCGGCTTGTATCCCTTTGGAAAAAACACAAAATCCTATTTATGGTTTCTGCCTTTGATCCTGATTTCCTGCATCAACTTAAAAAACGGTTTGGCTCTCTGTGCACCGTTGTCTGTTTCTGTTCTGATGGCAATTAACTTAGCCCTCGGCGGCTATGTGGAGGAGATCATTTTCCGGGGATTTTTGTTCCGGGCTATGGAAAAGGATAATTTGCGCAGCGCTATTATTGTTTCCGCAGTAACCTTCGGTGCAGGACATATCGTCAATCTTGCCAATACAGAAGATACTTTAGGCGTTCTTTTGCAAGTAGCCTATGCCATTGCCATCGGTTTTCTTTACACAGTGATGGTATACAAAGGCGGCAGTCTGTTTCCCTGTATCCTTAGCCATATGTTCGTCAATGCCAGCAGCGTTTTCGCTCCGGAGCAAGGTCCTTTCAGCCATCTGGCAGCGTCCATTTTTGGCAGTACTGCCCCCGGGCTTGTTCAGGTCTGCACAGCGGTACTGATCATTGTAATCTCCGGCAGCTACGCCCTTTGGATATTATTCTCAAAGAAAGAAGGGTTACCCATTGGATCGGCAACGTAATTCCCTAACCGAGGGTCCCATTTGGAAGGCAATGCTCCTTTTTGCTTTGCCTGTGTTTCTGGGAAATGTATTCCAACAATTGTATAATGCCTTTGACGCCTGGTGTGTGGGTAATTACATCGGTGACGATGCACTGGCTGCAGTGAGTTCTTCCGGTAGTCTGATCTTTATGATGATCAGCTTCTTTTACGGACTTGCCCTGGGTGCCGGTGTCGTCATTGCCCGTGCCTTTGGCGCCAAGGAATATGATTCTATGAGCAAGGCGATCCACACAGCCATTGCCTTTGGCTTTTTTGCCGGCATTGTACTGACGGTGACCGGTGTTGCCTTTACCCCGCTGATCCTTCAGTGGATGGGCACTCCGGAGGATGTTTTGCCCCAGTCTGTCCTGTACTTCCGTTGCTACTTCTGCGGCTCTGTTTTTTCTGTAATGTACAACATCTTTGTGGGCATTCTCCACGCGGTAGGCGACAGCCGCCACCCACTGTACTATCTGATCATCTCCACGCTGATGAACATTGCTTTGGATATGCTTTTTGTGGCAGTTTTTCACTGGGGTGTCGGCTCTGCCGCTATTGCTACCGTAATCTCTCAGGGTGTCAGCGCCCTGTTATGCTTTGTCCATTTACTTCGGGTGGATGCACCTTATAAGATCCAAATACAAAATATCCGATTCCACAAAAAGAGCCTTTGGGATATCATCAAATACGGTCTGCCCTCCGGTATCCAAAACAGCGTTATTTCCCTTGCCAATGTGGTAGTCCAGTCCGGTATCAACAGTTTCGGCAAATTCGCTATGGCAGGCTGCGGTTCTTATTCCAAGCTGGAGGGCTTCGCCTTCCTCCCTGTCACTTGTTTCACCCAGGCGCTGTCCACCTTCGTGGGACAAAACCTAGGCGCAGGTCACTATACGAGAGTAAAACGAGGTGTTGTATTCGGCATCGCCTGCAGCTGCACCGTTGCCCAAATCATTGGTATTCTCTCTTACTTCCTGGCACCCTGGCTGATTGGCTTTTTCTGTGATACGGCTGAATCTATCGTTTTTGGCACGCAGCATATGCGCACCATCTGCCTGTTCTACTTCCTGCTGTCCTTTTCCCACTGTATCGCAAGTATTCTCCGGGGTGCAGGAAAAGCAACCGTCCCTATGGTCACAATGCTTGCCTGCTGGTGTGTGTTCCGGGTAACCTATGTCACCGTAGCCGTGAAGCTAGTTCCGCAGCTGACCACCGTTTCCTGGGCATATCCCATCACCTGGACGTTAAGCAGCATTATTTTCCTGATCTACTTCTTAAAAGCAGATTGGATCCACACCTTCGAAAAGGCTTGACCAAACGGTCAACCCTTTTCCAAATGCACAATATTTATTATAAACTTATCATATATGTATCTTTTGTACAAATAACTACTTCCTTTTT
>JAZQHW010000144.1:0-2501 GCA_045540795.1 Faecousia sp.
GGTATGATCTTTGATTGTGATATCCAAAAGCGTTGAAAAGCCCTCTTTTATTTATTCTTGTATCTGAATTATATCATAAATACACGGAAAGAAAAGCTTTTTGTTGTGACCTGCCTTGCCTTTTTTGGAGTAAGTGTTATAATACAGAAAATTACTTGGCGGGAGAGAAGCTATATGATATTTGCAAAAGAAGATTTATTCTGGCAGCTGGAGCAGCTGGGAGCGCCCCGGGATTCTGTGGTGCTGGTGCACAGTGCCTTGCGGTTGGTAGGTCCTGTGGAAGGTGGCGGAGAATGCTTTTTAGATGCTTTGGTGGATTATTTTGCCGGTGAGGGCGGTTTGCTTTGCATCCCAACCCACACCTGGCATAATCTGGACAAGGAAATCACTTTGGATATGACCAGCGAGGACACCTGCCTGGGGGCTTTGGCAGCTTTGGCAATACGGGATGGACGGGGGATCCGTTCGGAAAGCCCCACCCACTCTGTAGTGGTGTTCGGCGACCGGGAGAAGGCGTTGGAACTGATCAAAGAGGAGCCCTTTGCGCAAACGCCTACTGCACCGGAAACCTGCTATGGAAAGCTGTATGAAATGGGTGGATATGTACTTCTGGTGGGGGTATCCCATAACCGGAATACTTATCTTCACGCAGTAGATGAAATGCTGAAGATCCCCAACAGAATGGAGGATCGCACCATTCCTATGACAGTACGAAGGGCAGATGGCTCAGTTATCAAAAGGCAAATATCCTTGTTCTATACAGATTATACCGAGGATATCTCCTGGCGGTTTCCTAAATATGAAATTCCATTCCGTTACCACGGTTGTATAAAAGACGGTTGGCTGGGACGCGCTCCGGTGCAGCTGTGTGATGCCCGGAAAATGCAGGAAACTGTGGCACGGATCTATCAAAACAGTAAGGGGGAAGATCCTTTACGCGGAGAAGAACCGATTCCGCCCAAGTGGTATTGTTAACAGCAAAAAATCTGCCGTTTCCTTTTCCGGAAACGGCAGATTTTAATAAGTTTAGTCAATATCGGTGTCGATAACACCCTCTTGGGCAGTCTCGGAAACACCGTCTTTCATTTTGGTGAGCATATCCAGATAAGTTTCTACCAGGTCCTCCGCAGTGCCCCGGGCAAATTTGGCTGTGTAGCTTTCGTAGCAGCCGTATTCGCTGGCAGCCAAAGAGGGGAGATAACCGTGTGCACCGTTGGCACAGGTAGCAAGGAAGGTCATATCGTAAGGGGTTTGTTCCCGAATTGCAGAGCCGCTTTCACTGAACATTTCATAAGGAGCGAAAAGGAAGGAAAGCTGATCGCCCAGTGCCATAACTGCCAGATTCATAGAACGGGTGTCACCGGCATTGGCACGGCGGACAATGGCATATGCCTCCACACGCTGGTACAAGCCATATTTTTCAGCCAGAGGGTTGGACGCTTCTCTGCCACCCTGTTCGTGTACAGCAACCACCTCTTTTGCTTTGTCCAGCAGTTCGATCTTTTCTTTATTTGTTTTGCCTACATAAGTACGGGAGTTCAGCTTCAAATCGGTAGTTTCGGATTTTGTCAGGGAGGGCAGCAGCTCGATGACCCGTCTGCCCAGCTCCTCACCGTACTGGACATAGTCCATACCGTGATCTTCTTTGGAAAGGTAAGAGGTGGGCGCCTGGTTGCCGGCATCACCGATAAAGTAAGCAGCGTGATAATCACCCTGGGCTTCAATATAGGTTCTCAGAGGTCCGGGGAAGTCAGCAGACAGGTTTGTCTTGGAAACGTTGCCGTTGAAGGTGGTGTGGGGATTGAAGCAAACAAGAACAATATCCTTTTTGCTGTCCCGGGCAAACTGAACAACTTGCAATGTGCCGTCATTTTTCGCAGGATGCTCAACAATACTAGGATCGTCTACAGACAGACCGGAGGATTTGACGGTGCCGTCTGTCATTCTGTAGTGGCGGACGTATACAAGATCGCTGGCGTCAGTACTGCCGTAAAGGATCTGGCTGGCAGCCAGGTCGGCAAGAGCATCGTTGGCAGCTTTGACCATTGCTTTTTGCACCTTTGCCCAATAGGCAGCATAGCCATCAAATTGATAAGATATAGAAACACCGGAGTGGGTGTGGGTGGAAGCAATCAGTATTCTGTTTTCGGGGATGTTGGTGGATTCCTTAATAGCAGTGCGGATCGGTGCTGTCCAGGCATCCTTTGAATTGTTGAAGTCTGTCGTGTAGACCAGTACGGGCTCGCCGTCGCCATCTTTGAAAGCGATGCAGCTGATCGTCAGCAGATCCAGGAAGCCGGTAGCTTTCCGGAATGCGTCATCGTCACCGCCCAGATGTACCTTATTAACGTCATCAGGCATAATATTTTCCCGGGCAAAACCTACCTGCAAACCGGTAGAATCCTCTTTGACGTCACTGGAACCGCAGGCACATAGGGAAAAAATCATTACAGCTGCCAAAATAATGGTCAAAAGCTTTTTCATGTATGGTACTCCTTTAC
>JAZQHW010000145.1:0-4646 GCA_045540795.1 Faecousia sp.
CTTGCTGCGCAAGCGTTTTGACTTACTTCAGAAAACGACCTTTACCGTACCATCTGTACGCCGACAAGGTCGTTTTCTTCGTCTTTGCGGCTCCTTTGACCTCTGTCAGACTGTCGAAAAATATGTTTTTCGACAGTCTGAGGCTCCCTTGTGTAAAGGGAGCTGTCAGCGAAGCTGACTGAGGGATTGCTGCACCGCAAGATGGATATACTCGCAGACTCCGGGGAAATTTTGAAAAACTGCATTATTGGGTATCCGGATCACCGTCAAACCGTAGGTTTTCAAGAAAGCGCTGCGCTCCTGATCCCGTGCTGCTTCCTTTGGATCGAAATGCTGCGAGCCGTCCAACTCAACAACGAGCTTCCCTTTGGCGCAATAGAAATCTACGATATAATTACCGATTATTTTTTTGCCTTATAAACCGTATCGGATAATCACGCAAGAAATCGTACCACAGATGACGTTCTTCTCTGGTCATATTTTTTCGTAGGTTTTTTGCAAGGGGTAACAGTTTTGTGTTATGTTTATATTCCATACAATCCCTCCGTCAAATTGCCTAAAATCGGCAATTTGCCACCTCCCTTTACACAAGGGAGGCGTTGGCTGTGCCGTGATTCAGGTCAGCTCTACGCCCCGGCTTTTCAGGAAGGACAGGGTCTGTTCATAGGTGGGGACACCTTTCCGGGCACCCACCTGTAAGCATTTCAGCGCAGACACAGCGCTGGAGAATACGCAGCATTTTTCGTAAGAGAAGCCTTGGGTCAGAGCGAAGGCGAAAGCACCGTGGAATACATCACCGGAGCCGTTGGTATCCACTGCTTCCACCGGGAATGCCGGATATCGAAGTACGGTATCTCCCTGGTAGAGGATGCCGCCTGCCTTGCCCTGGGTGATCACCACCACCTTGGGAGAATACATTTGCCAAAGCTTTCTGGCAGCATCGGCAACGGTTTTCTCACCGGTGTGACCCAGAGCGAATTCCTCGGAGGGAATGAGGATATCCGTCAGTGCCAGCAGCTTATCCACATTGGGATACCGTCCACCGGCATCATAAAGCACCAGTGTGCCGGCTTCTTTGGCGATCTTTGCGCCTTCCACCGCAGCGGAAAGGTCATTGCCGTCCACCATCAGGATCTGACTTTCCCGAATGGCGGCAGCTTCCTTTTCTCCCAGCACAGTCCCCGGGACGGTGCCCCGGTGGAACACGCAGGTTCGGGAAGCGCTTTCGTCGGAAAGCCAGATGCAGGACACAAAGGCGGAGGTGTTTTCCACGGGGGTCATATGCTCTGTGCAGACTCCGTATTTTTCAAAGTCGCCCTTCAAAAACGCACCTGCCCGGTCATCACTGCAATAGCCTATGTAGCTGCAGCTTGCTCCCAGCTTGGCAGCTGCCACCAAGCCTGTGCCGCAGGGACCGCCGCCGCTTTCGGTGACGGAGCAGGCTTTCTGCTTGGTGTCTTCTGTGGGGAAGGCGTCCAGTCGGTACAGGGTGTCAAATACATTGGCGCCGATACCTGTGATCTGTGCCATAGCTTATGCCTTTCCGTCAGCACCGCACAGGCGGATCTTGTCTGCTGCCAGCGCTTTCACAGAGGCAATGGCACCCTTCATAAATACATCCACAGCTAGAGAACGGTTGGGATCGTCCAGTGCTGCCTTATTGCCCTCAGCGAAGGAGCAGCAGATGTCGGTGCCGATGTTCATCTTCCGGATACCGGCAGCAATGGCAGCCTTTACCTGATCGTTGGGGATGCCGGAACCGCCGTGGAGCACCAGGGGCACGCCGCAGGCCTGGCGGATGTCCTTTACCCGCTGGATGTCCAGCTTGGGCTCTTTCTTATAGTGACCGTGAGCATTGCCAACCAGAACTGCCAGGCAGCAAACACCGGTCTTTTCCACAAATTCCTTTGCCTCGGCAGGCTCGGTGAACTCGCCCATGGTATCGTCAGAGGCAAAGCCTACGTGACCGATCTCGCCCTCCACACCGATGCCCAGGGTGCTGCACATTTCCACGGTGGAACGGGTCAGGGCAACGTTTTCCTCAAAGGACAGGGTGGAGCCGTCCTGCATAATGCCGGTGTAGCCCCAGCGCAGGCACTTGTAAACCTCCTCCCGGGCGGCAGCGTGGTCCAGATGCAGGCATACGGGAACGGTTGCCTTCTGAGCAGCAGCCAAAGCGGCGGGGCTGACGTAGTAGCCCACCTGCTCGTTGATGAGTCTGGGGTAGATCTGCAGGATCACCGGGGCACGGAGCTCCTCCGCAGCGTCGATGATACCCATAAGGGTCTCTACATTGTAGAAGTTGAAGGCGGGCACACAGTAATTGCCCTCTTCTGCCATTTTGATGATTTCCTGTAATGTTACCAGCATAGTTATGTTCTCCTTTATTAAAAATATTCCATCTATCATAGTACCATCACAAAGGGGCGGCTACAATCCATAAAATAAAAAAAGTTATTCCATTTTTCGGCAAACTGTGTTATAGTAAAATCGGTGATTAACAATGGATTTTCAGGAACTCAATACGATCTTTACTACAGATTTCAATATTGACAGCATCATTTCCCGTTGCCAGAGCTGGAGTTCGGAGGAACGGTTTAATTATCTGGAAACGCCCCGGCGCAGTCACGGCTTGTTTTTGCTGACAGATTACCCGGCAGATTATGAGCTGCCCGGAGGGAAACGCTTTCAAGCCAGTCCCGGAGATGTGATGCTGCTGCCACGGGGTGCTCACTATGCCATTTCCTTCCCGGTGCCGACCGGGAAGGAAGCGCATCCCTTTATGGTGAATTTCCGGCTGACAGATCCTGCCGGGCAGGAGATCCTGCTGGGGGATCGGGTGATGCGTCTGTGCCGGGATGATGGCAGTCTGCAGCCGCTGTTTTCTGCTGCGGCACAGCTGTATATCAGCGCCTCACCGGCACGGCTGAAGGGGAAGGTGTATGAGCTGTTCGGGGCGCTGTTTCCGGTGGCAGAGGCGGACGAATGCTGCCTTGCCTATATCAGCCGCCATTACACCAACCGGTTCAGTATCCCCAAGCTGGCAGAACGGTGCGCTATGAGTGAAACGGCATACCGGAAGCGGTTCCGTGCCCTCACCGGAATGTCCCCGGTGCAGTATATCAACCGGATGAAGGTGGACAGAGCCTGCCAAATGCTCCTTAGTGGCGATATGAACCCTGCTGCCATCAGTGAATTCTTGAATTTTTACTCTCTTCCTTATTTCTATAAGGTCTTCCGGGATCATATGGGCTGTACGCCCAACGAGTACCGAAACAGGGCGTAGGGAATGCATTTATGCATTGAGCGGAACGGACACCCGGGACGGGTGTCCCTACGGATGCTATCAAAAATCTGCGTAGGGGCGACGTTCCTGTCAAGAGCAACATAGGTAACACCCGGGGAAGAGACATAGGTTACAGTCTGCAGATGTGGCGATTGAGAAGTTTGCCTTCAATAGCATCAACAGAAGCGATCTTATAATTTCTGTAGATAATCGAAAATGTATCGTTTTCAGCAAATCGAATTTCAACCCGAGTGTCTGCCATGGATTCACTTAGAAAGAGTTGAACAGGACCAAAACGAAGAAATCCCCAATTATTAACCTTGATGAGCTTAGCACCCTCTTCATAGACATAAGGCTTCGGGTTGTAGTATGAACGAGTACTAGAGGTGTAGACGCTGGCAGGCGTTTTCATGCTAAGGGCATGATGAGGGCGCATCTCGTTATACACCCATCGCCAGTTCTCCAATTGCGCTTTCGCCTCCGTCATGTTGGCCGGTGTAACTCGGAGAGCCTCCTGCTTCAAAGTTCTGTGGAAACGTTCTATTTTACCTTGCGTTTGGGGATGGATTGGTCGTCCGTGAATTGGTTGGATATCCAGATCCATAAGAAACCGCTCGAATAAGGAAATCCCCTTATGTGGTCCAGTAAACTGGGCGCCATTGTCTGACAAGACAGAATTTGGCAATCCGTACTCCTGAAACGCAAGAATGAAGCTGTCTTTTACTCCGGAAGCAGTATCTTTTGGATCAATTCGAATACTGAACCGGGAGTGGTCATCCAGAATTGTCAAAGGATAACAACGAATGCCGTTGCCCAACAGAAAGTCCCCTTTGAAGTCTGTCTGCCACATCTCATTGCAATGTTCTTTTTCAAACCGCTGAAAAGCCATATGTTTTGCAGATTCCACCGGATCGACCAGACCATTGCGCTTGAGAATATTGCAACAGGTCTTATCACTAGGTAGCCCCTCTATACCGGCAGCTTCTAAAGCAGCCCGAATTGTCTTGCCACCCCAAGAAGGGTGCTGTAGACGTAGCTCAATGATTCTTTGCTCGATGATATCGGCTGTTTTAGAAGGCTGACGGTTCGGTCTTCTGCTTTGGTCACAAAGCGGAAGACCCAACTCAGCTCGGTTGATCCATTTGTGTCCGGTCTTTCGGCTAATACCGTATTGACGGCATAATTCGCTGATGTTTGCGCCTTCCACTGACGCATCCAATACAAATTGTTTTCTTTGTTCCATTACAGTCTTTGTCTCCCATGACATCTGACCCACTTCCTTTGCTCGTCGGATGTCTTGTATTATAGCAAAAACTGTTACCTATGTCTCTTCTCTACCTGTTACCTATGTTACTACTCT
>JAZQHW010000146.1:0-2231 GCA_045540795.1 Faecousia sp.
CTTGACCTACCAGTGGCACTATAAGAACAAGGGCAGCAATACCTGGTTTGTTACCTCTGCCTTCACTGGTAACCGCTACTATGTGCCAATGACCGCAGCCCGGGACGGCAGACAGCTTTACTGCGTGGTGACGGACAAATACGGCAACGTTGCTAAAACAAATACGGTCACTATCAGTAGTAAATGAAGCCACACGGATTTATATAAAGACCCACGGCGGGAGTAAACCCCTGCCCTACGGAGTCGCCAAAGACATCTTTGTAGGGCGGGGGCTTGCTCCCGCCGGAATTGTTGTAAAAAGAGGTTCTGATATATAGGTCAGGTGATCCGGTTTTGGATATGCTGCTGTGGCGGTAAAAATACCTCCGCGGAATTGGCGGAGGTGCTATTGATGAATGTCCGGGTTGTTTGTTCTGTATAAAATATAGTCAATACTGACTCCGTAAAAGTCAGCCAAACGTACCAGCGTTTCTGTAGGCGGTGTGCGCTCTCCATTTTCAAATTTGGAAAGCAATGCCTGTTCGATCCCGGTCTGCATTTGCACAGAAATCTGCGTATACCCCCGGCTTTTTCGCAAAAGCTTCAACCTGTTTTTCATAATATCACCCAATGACATTATGTCATATTCTGCCTTGACAATTATGACGAAATGTCATATTATAACTTTATCGCAATATAATAATTGTAAGCAATCAGGGCGAAATTATTCATCAGAAAAGGAGTATAAATGCTTATGAAAAAATTTTTATCGCTTATTCTGGCATTTGTGTTGCTGCTGTCGATGCTACCGGTGGTATCCTTCAACGCAAATGCTGCCACTTCTGTAACAGAAGAGCAGTTTGTTAATAAGATTGCGACATTGAAGACAGAATATCCAAATGGAAAGTATTGGAGCAATAAGAACGGAACAGTTCAGTCTGGAACATATAAGGGAACATCCCTTGCTGGAACAACGAAGTGTAGTAGTGTATACACTTGGTCGAGTAATTGTGGTACGTTCAAACTGTCTGGTACTGAGATTGCGTATCAGTGTCATGGCTTTGCGTTGTTATTGGCTCACAAAATATTTGGAAGTAATGCAAATAAGTGGGATAAATATACTAGCTCTAGCAGAGCAATTTATGCAGGAGATGTTATTAGAGTAGATACGGATGGGGATGGGATAAATGATGATTATGATCATACAATATTTGTATACAAGGTGACATCTTCTAAAATATATTATGCAGACTGTAATATGTCAGGTCCTTGTAAGATTAATTGGAACGGTGAAATGACATTGTCAGCTTTGCGGAGTAAATTACTATATATACGGCATTTGGATGGCAATTCATTAATGGGAAATGGCACAACTACCCCCATCTTGTCCCTGAAGTATCACGTAAACGGTGGAACCCTTGGGGATACCTATACTTACCAGGTGACAGTATCTGCCGGATTGAGGCTGCGCAAGGAAGCGGATGAGGATGCCAGCAACATCATCAAGGTACTTTCAAACGGCACAAAGTTTTCTGTAAAAGCCAGCGAAATCAAGGTGGCTGACGGCTATACCTGGGGTAAGACCACAGTTGGCAATGATACCGGTTGGATCGTGATCTCGGATTATGTGACCAATGTGGATACAAGCCGGTCCAAGGATTTTTATTTAACCAATTCCTATGTCAGCGTGGTGAAAACATCTTCTACTTTGGTGAGTGAGTGGACATATGGTACTACAGTTAGTTCAGGTTTGTATAATGCGGCTACTTTTGGCTTGGTAAAGGAAGGCTATCAGTTTTTGGGTTGGTCTACGGCAGCAGAGGGTGCTACGGTGTTCGATCAAGATCAAGCGTTGAAGCCGGAGGAGATCGCACCCAATTTGAAGAACGGAAGTACCTCTGTAACGATGTATGCTATCTTGCAAGAAATCTCTACCGAACCGGAAGAAAGCGAGCCTGTGACAACACCCACCGAACCCGGTGAATCGACAGAACCTGCCGGTGTGGCAATCACCCAGCAGCCTGAGGATGTAACGGTTACTGCCGGAGAGAAAGCGACAGTTACCTTTACCGCTGAGGGTGAGGAATTGACTTACAAATGGTATTACAAGAATAAAGGCGTGGCAGGTTGGTATTTAACCACTGCCTTTACCGGTAACACATATTCCGTTGAGATGAACAAAACTCGTAGCGGCAGACAGATCTACTGTGTGGTAACGGATAAGTACGGTAACAGCGTTCAAACAAACACGG
>JAZQHW010000147.1:0-44752 GCA_045540795.1 Faecousia sp.
CATGGCTACGATCCGACTTCACCGAAAGGTGACGGATTTTTCATTCTTCCAGCAAATCTTTTTGGCGCAGCTTGTCCAGGAAAGCCTCGATATCTGCTTCTGCCTGGGCAGGCTCCACTTCAAACTGTTCTGTAACTGCCGCTACAATGGTGGCAATCTCTGTTTCTTCCTCCAGGCATTGCCAAATCACACGGCTGACTGCATTTAGGACGATCATTCCGTTAAAGCGCAGGGCAGTTTCCCCTACAGGAATCGCCAAAACCTCATCCACCACCTGGCGGATCATAAAGTTACCATTGAGTTTCATAAGCGCACCTCCGTTACTTATCTGCATCGTAGATCGCTACCGTAACGATCTGGCTGGAATCCTTGGAATAATGGCTGGGACGCAGAGTTTGGGCTGCTTTTCCTTCCAAATTGGTCAGCTTCAGGGTAAAGGTGATGCCACCCACAAAAACATCTGCATCCTCCATATAATACTTATAAAACACACGGACTGCCGGGATAGGCTGCTTAGTCAAATTCTCCACTGTGATAGATCCGTCCCCGTTGTCGGTGACCTTTACCTCCGGTGCAAAGCTGCCTGCGGTGTTGCCTTCTGCCACCAACGCCGTACATCCGGTGGGCTTGCCCTGGGGTACTGCTTTTCTCTGCTGCGCCTGAACAACTGCCCGCTCACCGGCAGGCAGCGCAGATACCTGGAAAAGCAATTCCTCTTCCCCGTACTGCACCGTGATCCGGGCATATTCCAACGTTTCACTGCCGGTGTTTTTTACCAGCAGCATCGCCACATCCTTGATCTGAGCATTGGTGCCGTCTTCCACATACATACCGGAATAAGGCGCAAGCTTCTCGATCACCAAAGAATGTCCCGGGATCTGGCTGGGGAAGGTGATTCCCGTTTCTTCTCCCGTTACCGGATCTGTTTCCTGGGGAACTGTTACTTCCGGAACGGTTTCCATTTCCTCCGGTTCGGTAGGTTCTACCTCCGGCAAGGTGGTTTCTTCCGGCTCTGTTTCCTCAGGTTGGGTTGCAGGCTGAGAAGCTTCTTCTGTAACCTCAGTTGTTTCCTCCGGCTGCGTAGTTTCTCCCGGTTGGGCCGTTTCTGCGGTTTCTTCCGGCTCTGTCACAGATTCTGTCGCTTCTGTGGTTTCAGCCGACTTGGTTGTCTCAGTTGTTTCTTCCGGTTTGGTAACTTCCGTAGAAGCTGTTGTTTCTATAGAGGGATTTGTTGTTTCCCCATTTGCTTCCCCTGTAGTTTCCCCGGTGCTCTCCCCGGGCAGGGTAGTCGTGACAACCGGGTCTGTTCCTGACGGGGCAGACTCCGGCTTGGGCATTGTGACTGCCCAAATCAGCAGTCCGGCAAATACCACCGCGGCAACTGCCAGACCTGCTACAAGCCATTTTGTTTTCGCCGTCATTTTTCTCTCTTTTCCCATAGCGTGCCCTCCTTAATCTGCTGAACCAGCTTTTCTCTTTGGGGGCGCATTGCCTTGGTCATCGCACAACGATACTCCGGCACTTTATCAAAGCAGCCGCTTTCTGTGATCACCATAGCACCACAAGCGTGGCACTCTTTCTTCAGTCCGCAGCCGGCACATTCCACCGGCAATCGAATTGTGGCAATCTGCTCCTTCACAGCTTCCCAGGCAGGCAGGAAGTCTTCCCGGGTCAGATTCCGGGCATCTTTTTCCGGGAACATACCGCAAGCCATCAGCTTTCGCTCCCAGGTGACCCAGAAGCTGCACTTACCGCCCCGGCAACGGATACCGTCCCCCTCCGGGACGCAGGTATCTTCCGGGATCGGTTCTGTGGGTGTGCCCCGGAGAAAATCCTCTTCTCCATAAACTAAGTATTCACAAAAGGCGGTACAGTACGCCGCCTCTTCTGCTGTCAATCTTACATTTCTGCCAACCTGCTCCGGATCCTTTCGTATCGGTGGGAACATATAGGCAGTGGTTTGCAGCACCAGATCGTTTTCCTTGGCAAATGCCACGATCTGCGGCAGCTCCTCCCTGTTCTGGGGGGTAATGCTGCAGCTGAGCTTCACAGGGATCCCCGCCTGCTTTAACAGACGTATGGCTCTTTCCACCTTGGTGAAGCCCTGTTTATCGCCACACAGACGTTCATATGCGGCATTGGTTGCTCCATACAGGCTGACGTTGATCCGCAGCGGCGGCACTTTTTTCAGCCATTGTACCGTTTCTTCCGTGATCAGCGTACCGTTGGAATTAATGCTGATCAGAAGACCCATTGGATGCAGACCTTCCATAATTTCCCTAAAATCCGGGTGAGAGAAAGGTTCACCGCCGGTGAGCAGCAAATAAAGCATTCCTGCATCTCTGGCTTCCTTTGCCAGTGCCAACCATTGAGCACCGGTGGACAGGGGACGGATCGCCTCCTGCTGCTGCCGGGTCAGGCGAATATAACACATTTTGCAATTCAGATTGCACAGGGGTGTTAATTCAAAAGTACCGCTTAAAGGCACACCGGTACTGGCTGCCTTTTGATACAAATACTCCGTTATGACAGGCGTTACCGGCAAATGATTCATAATCTATTCTCCTGTTCCAGAGTGTTCTTTAACAGCATCACCGCATCTGCATCCGGGCGGCAGCTAAGACGGTAGACCGGAACTTTTACCAAAAGATCGGCAAGGAGTGTCAATGCAAGATCCACAGACCGGGAATCCCAGCGATGGATTGCCAGCTCCGGGAACAGGCAGCGAAGTGCTTCCTGCTCTGTAAGCCGCACAATGCGGTTTCCTTCCGCCTGCTCCAGCACCACCAGCGCCGCCAAAGGGGCGGCTTCATTGCGATAGATCCCGGAGCTGCCGGCATAGGGCAGACCCCAGCCTTTCCATTGGTTTTTCTCTTCCTTCAGCGCTGCCCGATCTCCGTTCAGGATCCGGGCACCCAAATGCTTTTCCCAAAGATCAGCCTGAGTAGATTTACCGATACCGCAAGGACCGGTAAAGCCGATACCCCGACCCCGGTATTGGATCAATGCGCTATGAAGCACAAAGGTTTTTCGCTCCAACAGGATCTGCTCCGTTGCCACCTTGTTAAAGATCCCCGTAGTACCGGCAAAGTACTTTGCCGCCTCCGGTAAATACCGCAGGGTGATCCGATTCTCCTTGATATGAACAGAGCCGTAAGGCTCCTGCTGAGGGTGGGAATGGTAAAAAATCCACAGCTCATCCAATTTCCGGATATAGTGGACACCGCCGATCCAAGACCCTTTTCCGGGAGAATTGGGAATGGCTCCCGGCTGAACGTCCAGGAGTACATCATACGCATCCCCCGCCGGCTCCCGGAGAAAAGGCAGAAAGTTTCCGCCGATCTCCAGGTCAGCCGGTGCCTGCATCCGAACACAGATACCGGCAAGGATAATATCCCAAGATTTCAAATTATCAGGAATGGAATGCGGTTGCATCGCTGGTCAGGTTGTGATAGCAACCCAGAGGTGTCAAATTACCATCCTCTGTGCAAGCATTGTTACCCAGTGTGAACAACATTATGCCGCCAAAATTCCATGCACAATTCTGCGTGCTTTGCAGGGTCAAATCCTCCAGTGCCACCTTTTCAGAGCAGGCACGGTTTGTACTCTGGGCAGCTGTAAACATTTCCGCCTGGAACAGCGGTGCCGTATAAACTTTTTTCATTTTGACTATCCTCCTATTTTCAGCCAGGAACGAATACTTCCGAACAAACGGCTGATAAACTTTTTATACTTTAACATTTCCTCTCTGTCGCCGGGTTCCTCTGCCGGAGGCTCGGTAGCTTCCGGTTCCGTTGCTTCGGGCTCGGTAGCTTCCGGTTCGGTGGTTTCCGGCTCCGTTACTTCGGGCTCGGTGGTTTCCGGCACTTCCTCTTCCTGTCTGTTCATTCGCAGGAAGAAGGTTTGCACTGCCTCCACCGCCTCGCTGCTCTCCACCTTCAGGACACCACCGTTGGCAGGTACGCCCTTCAAACTGGTAGCACGGAGCTGGGTGACAGACACGATCGGTGCTTTTTCTCCCTCTGTCGTGGCTTCGGAATCGTTCATAATCACGATATAGCCGTCCACCGGAGTTACCTGGTAGAACATATCTGTCGAGTGGGACAGCTGGATCTGCACAGGCTCCTGACTGTCGATGCCGCTGACGGCAACCGTTACTGGCACACCGTTCAAGCTCTTAAGTCCCACATAGTAGGTATTGGCAGGATCTACCTTCAGCACGATGGACTGACCCTGAGTCATATACACCTCATTTTTAGGACCGTATTCCCGGAAGGTTCCGATCTCATAAGAAGGAGTACCGTCATCCACGGCATCGTTACCGCTTTGTTGGCCGTCCCGGATCCAGTCGATAAATACTGCACCGGTTTTGCCGTCGGTACCGTCTGTCTGGTCGATATTAAAATCATTGTAGTCCAGCAGGATATCCCGGACTTCGGTAAAGACTGCATTCAGTTCCTTTCCGTATGCGTCCTTAACCGTTTCGTCAGCATAGGTCTGGTCGCTGTCCAGGGGGTTATAGACCCGGATACCGTCCAGATAATATTCATACCGCTTGCCGTCATCGGTGGGATAGTCTTCCTCTGCCTTAGCGCTGGAAGCCAGCAGCTTGACACAGTAGGTACCGTATTTCAAATTCCGGAAGCTGACAGTGGGGATATGGTAGTAATCACCGGAAACTGCCAGGTTATCCATAATGAATCCGGACTGTCTTACCAGCGTTTCCTCGCCGTTTTCTTCTTTCACCTGATACAGAGTTGCCATAATCAAGCCGGACTTGCTGTTGGTACGGGTGTAAACATCCACACCGGTACCGGTAAAGGTGAATTGTACACCGGCACCCCGTTCCTTATTGATACCCGTTGCGTGGGCACTGCCATCGGAGAAATCACCATCATCATCCATAGAATCGATCCAGCCGTGGACATCGCCGTAGGGCGGATTTTCCAAATGCTCCGGGGTTTCGGTGTTTTGATCCGCTGCAGCTTCTCCGCCGTTACCGAAAACAGTTTCCCAGCTGCCGGTGAAGGTAAATCCGTCCACACCGGTACCGTCACCGTTATCGGTTGTCACAAAGGAATCCTCATAATACACGCTGTTGGCAGGGATCACATTTACCTTGGACCACAGGTTGCCGTTTTGGTTGGCATCTTGAGAAACAACGGTGTTCCGCCAGGTGTTACCAAAGACATAGAACTGGTCATAGGCGCCCCAACGCATCGTGGTGGGTGTGTAGGTGACCACGCCGTCCTTCAGTTCCACAGTACCGTACTTGGTAGCCGTCAGCTTATTCTGCGGCAAAGTTTCATCGAACCAGGTCATACCGTCGCTGAAAATATTATCCAAATGGATAGCAGATGCCTGCTTGTCACCCTCGGAATCGTAATACCACCCGGTAAGGGTGAATTCCTTGGCATAGTCCAGCACATAGGCCCGCTCTACAAATATGGTAGAGGGCTGATCGAAGGGCAGCAACAGCACCCGCTCACCCTGGGCATTTTTCGGCAGCCACAGACCGGATTCCGGATTGTTGGTCAGGGTGGAGCGTCCCCACTCCACATCTTCCCGTCCCTCGATCCGGGTGATCTGTACCATCAGCCGGTATCCGTTGGGATGGCTTTCGTTGATATACCAGTTACTGAAATCATAGCCGGTAATATCCACCGTATGGGGGTGGTAGTCCTGTTCGTTGGGATCGGTGGCATTTTCTGCATCCAGATTAAACACCTGAATGCTCACGCCCTCCTTACCGGTAACAGATGTCTGTCCGGTCTTCAGCTCCAGGGTGGCCATCGTGACCAGCTCCGGATCGCCGTTGCCGTCCACCGCCCAATCCACCTGGCCGGTGGTGTTGTTGTAAACACCTTCCTGGGTATAGGCAGTGATCACCGTATCCTCAGTGAGCACCAGACCCTGTCCCATAATATCCCGGAGGATGGTATCCTCGTGAAGGATGATCTCCGTGGTGATCTTGGTGGTGATCTCCTTCATAACATTGTTAAAATAGTCATTCAGCTGGTCCGCACTGTCGGTGGTCTGATAGTAACCACTGTGCTCCGTGGGGCGGTACTGACTGTCCAGATACGCATAGACGGTCTGTCCGCCCACCTGCCCGTTGGTAACGGTGGGATTCTTGGTAGTGGAGATACTGTTGTTGGTGGTAGTAAGCCAGCCGCTGGTCTGGTAATACCAGCAGTTCTGCCAGCGCCAGCCCACACGGACATAGCCATACTTCAGCGGCAGATAGTTTCCGTCCTGCAGCACATAGTAGGTGGCATTGCTATCCAGCACAGTGCCGTTCTCCAGCTGGGTATAGCCGCCGTAGATCACATCCTCCATAGACTTCGCTTCCGGATAGTTGGAGGACAGGGCATTCATATAGACCGCCTGGTCACTGTGCTCATCCACACCCTGGCTGTGATACAAACCGATGGTGTAGCTATAGGCATTGTAGGTATTCTTGGTGATATAAGCCTCGGCAATGGCTTCGTTGGCCGTGGCGTTGTCAAAGGTGCCGATACCAGGCATACCGTCGGTGAACATCACCATAACCCGCACACGGTCCTGCTCCGCCTCTGTATCGTGCTGGGCAAAGATCTTGTTTGCCATCTCAATACCGTACTGCACATAAGTGCCGCCATTGGAGGCAAGGTGCTGGGTGGAAGCGAGCAAACCGGGGTTCACACCACCGGAACCGTTGGCACCCACAGAAACCGGGATCAGCGCATCCTTATAAATATTCACCTGGGGATTTCTGCCGGTTGTGGAAGTACGGGTGAACAGTCCGGAGTGGCCATCGGTGCAGGTGTAGCTGCTGCCGGTGCCATAGGCGTGGATCTGCCGGGGCTCAATGCCCTGGCGGTGCGTCCACACATCCTCGTGGTAGGTGAAAAATTCTTTCCAGGAGTAGGACAGCTTGGCGCCGTCCCGCTCATAGATCCACATACCGCTGAGGTTCCGGGTCAGTGGTACAAAGCGACCGGAATGATAGTCATTGGGGTCATCGTAAACATAACCGTAAACCTGGACGCCTTCCAAATCCTCGATCCGGGCATCCTCTTCTGAGATCAGATGGTAGTAACTGTCGTGATGCCGCAGACGCAGGTATTCGCCGTTGTTAAACACATAGTAGTCACCATCCGCCAGAGGTGCACCGTGGTACTGGGAGTACACAAAGCCGGTGGTGGGATACGGATAGAAGTCACCCTTGGAGTCAAACACACCGGTATTGACCCATTCGGAGGTGTTGCCGCCGGCGATGGGGTAATCGTTGGTGTTGGTACCGGTAGGCGGTTCATCCGCATCACCGGCATAGCCTACCACCGCGATCCGGTGGTCCACTTCGTTGATACGGCCGTGGTTGGCAATTGCCACCACAAAACTGTTCAATGCCGTCTGGAGTTCATCCAGATAGCCTTCCTTAATAATAGAACCGGACTGGTCAATGACCATTACGATATCCAGGGGCGTATTCTGCTGGATCATAGTAGTCACCGGATTATCTCTGGTGAAGGTATCCAGCCAGACGGTATAGGTGCCGTTGTTTTCCAAAGTAGCGGTCTTGTCCAGATGCAGATTGCTCTCCACCTGGTCCGTAAAGCCGTCTGAGCCGTCGGACAGGTAATACAGAGTGATCAGATTCGCAGCATTCTCCACCACTGTCAGGGTGGGATTCTGCTCATCATCCTGGTACTGACCGCCGATGGTGGCGCCCACATACTTGTAACCAAGGATGGCTACCGCCTCGTCCCGGGCAGCAATTACTGCACCCACCCGGGCATTGTTATAAACCTTGGAGCCTTGCAGCACCTTCTCGGTGTTCAGCTCCAGATAGCGGACAACATATGCCGGATCTTCCACAGGCTCCCACTGGGCAGTAAGGGTCACAGACTCTGCCAGCGCACCTGCTACCGAGATATCACCCATACTTGTGTGGATGCCTGCGTTACTTTCATAAGTCCAACCCTTGAAAACATAACCGGGTCGGTAAGGATAGGCACGAAGAGTATCGGCAAAACCCCAGGTATGGCTGGCAGAAAGGAAGGTTCCGCCTCTTCCGTCATCGGTGACGAAATCCTGCATACCCTGGATGGCTCCCAGCTCTTCTTCCGGAGCATTCAGATCAAACAGAATGTGGTATTCCTTGGGGATCAGCTTGGCCCGAAGCCAGCGGGTGGCACTGTTTGTGGCGTTGTCCCAGCGGACAGGGTCGCTATATTCAATGACATAAGGAGCCGTGTCACTGTTAAATTCGGTGCCGGTGGCATCAAAGACACCGGGAACACTGCCGTATAGCCTGGTAATGTTCATCTGATACTGATACAGCGTACCGTTGGTGTGCCATTTCCACACATGATAGCCGCCGGAACCAACACCGTTGCTTCCTACAAGAATGTAAGTGCCGTAGGGGTCGGTATCGTGCTGTGCGATCCGGGTGTACTGGCCGTTATTGCCCAGATCCCGGTAGAGCACCTCCACCAGGGAGTCGTTGGGCCGGAAGCCTTCTGCCAAAGCAGAGGCATCCACCTCCATCATCAGGGGGAATGTCTCCGGATCCAGCTGCAGATGCACATTGACCTGGGCAATATCGTCGTCTCCGGCCAATGCCACAAACTCTTCCCCAGTGTAAGAATCCGGCTCCGGATCGATCTCATTGTCGTAGGTACTGGTGTAGTTCAGCTCCAGCACCTGGATCCGGTATTCTGCACCGTCCTGAGGAACCTTTTCAAAACTGTACGCAGCCGTAGCCGTATCACTGCCGTCAGGGTAGGTAAATCTAACGATTTCACCGGCCACATCATTGAACGAGCCGTTGGGCAGCTTCCGCTGCAGGACCACCAGCGATTCCTTTGCCCGGTCCTGCTCATTGATGGTCACATTGGTGTCCTGCATATAGGTGGCAGTCACGGTAACCATACCCTGAATGGTGAAGGGTGTACTCCACTTGGCATAGTAGGTCACATTCCCGGTCAGATATGCGCCTGCCCGGTTTTCTGCCGGCAAGGTACACGCCGGATCCAGGAACCAACCGGAGAAGGTGTAATCTTCGTCAGAATGGGTGGGGAGCTTGCTGTAAAGCTCCGGATACAGGAACTGGTTCTCCAAAATCAGTACATCCTGCCCCTCCACCGTGCCGCCCTGGGCATCGAAGGTCACCTGATAGGAATGAATATCCACGGTAACAGTGGGCGTACCGTTCTGGTGCCGGTAGTCAATATCATAATAGGTGCCGGTAAGGTCGGTATTGCTGCCGGCAGGGTAGGTGGGAACTGCGCCCTGTCCGCCGGTAATACCGTCGGGCTCGTTGGTCACCACTGCCGTGTACAGACCGGAGCCGTCTGGGAGGTAGGTGATCCCGTCTGCCGAGGGAGCAGCAGGCAGGATGGTGCCGTCGGGCATCACAAAGGAGGTGACCTCCACCCGGTATGCATACGGTTCATCACTGTCTGCCCAGTATTTCCACACCGGGTACAGGCCGGAGCCTCTGCCGGTTTCCGGATCGATGCGCACCGTAGAGGGAGGCAGGGTGCCTGCGTGCTGGAAGATCGTATGCCAGCCCAGCACACCGTTTTCATCGTAGCTCCAGCAAGTAATCTTCACATTCACCGCCTTGGGCAGCATTTCCTTGGTTTGCCCGGTAAAATTGACGATAACATCAAAGTCCAGGTCAAAGTCATCCGGCGTATAATTCAAAGTCAGATAAATATCCTGATCTTCATAAATCTCACCGGTATGGGTCTGGGTGGTGGTATAGTGGGACTTTGCCGAACTGGCGTGGTAGCGTCCCTGGGGAACATCGGTAAGGGTGTAAGTATAGGTTGTGGTCTCCCCGTCGGAGGTAACGGCCTTGGTTTCGTCCAGCTGTACACTCTCCAGGGGCAGGTTTACACCGTTCTGCACCACCAGCATCTGCAGCAGCATATCGTGCTTATTCCGGCTGTTGTCCACCGAACCATCCTCGGCCTTATGGTTCATCGTGATATGCACGGTGACATCAATGGTTTCTTCCCACTGGGCAGTGAGGACTGTCTTTTCGCTGATACCCTCTGTGATCTGTCCGCCGGGGGCAATGGCATTTCCGTTCTGGTCCTGCCAGCCGGTGAAGATGTAGCCTTCCCGGGAGGGAACTGCCGTGGTGGCAGTCACCGGTGTGCCGGAATGGTAGTGGGCAGAGCCGGGATCTTCTCCCGCTGCCCAGTTCCCGCCGGCAGTATCGTACAAAACACTGTAGTTATGCAGCTCTGTACGGCCGTTTTGGTTGTAAATGATGATCTGATGGCCGTGGACCTCTTCAAATTCCCCGGCTTCGTTTTTAAAGTATACCTGATAGGTGCCGTTGTCGGTGACGGTTTCCATATAAGTACCGGTCTGGGTCTTGGGTAACTCAATAAAGTCCTCCCCGTCGGAGCTCATATACACCGTCACATTTTCGCCCAGAATGTTTTCCACATTGGCAGGCTCTCCGTCCAGATTGGTCACCACCGTGGCGGAGTATTTGTTCGCCATATACCATTCAGCATACAGAACCAGATCGCTGTTGATCTCCACCACCTGCCCCGGCTCGTAATGGGTGCCGGTGCCGTCTTCTTTGGTGTTCCAGCCGTTGAATATGTAGGTATCTCTGTCCACCCGCTTCACCAGGTTGGCAGGCTTTGCCTCGATGGTGTACCTGGTGCCGGCTTCCAGATCCGTAACACCGCTAGGTGCGCCGCCGGCAGTATTGCCGTTACCATAATAGTTAACAGAATAGGTTTGCTTCTTGGTGATCAAGCCGTCAATGTGCCAGCTAGCATCACTTTTCTGATACTTCACCACATACCAAATGATGGTATAATCGTCTACATTCTCCTCGGTGATACCTTCTCTTCCGGCATTGAGGATAATGGTCCGCTCTGTTTCCGCATTATGTCTGCCTTCAGAGTCCACCAGCCCACTGGACTCCAGCAGATATCTACTGCCGCCTGTGGTGCTGAAAACACCCCAGACGCCGCTGGTGCCCTGGACCACATCGTCCAGAATCTGTGTCTTCAGAATGCCGTTGGCGCTGTCGGCAAAGGTGCCTACATAGCCATTGAGCTTCTCAAAGCTTCCGTTATAGTTTTGATAGTCACTGACACTGTGCTCCGCAGGCTCACCGGGGAAGTTTTCCCCTATGTACAGCGCAAGGTACACCGGACCGTTCAGGTCAATAGGTTTACCTGTGGAGTCATGGGCAGCAAACGCTGAGGCAGGGAGCAGGGTAAACACCATACACACTACCAGAAGCATTGCCAAGCTACGTTGCGTTTTTTTCACATTGGTCATCTCCTTAGTTTCATTAAAAGCAACAGTTCTTGGTCTGCATATCTCTCTTTCGCAAGGTGCAGATCGTTTGTATACGTTTGTTGAATAAGAACACTTATCCATCTTATAATCCACCTTACAGTATAACACAACACTTTCAAAAAAACAACTGATATTTCTATATTTTTTTCTGCTTTTTCAGTTATTTTTAAGAAAAATACCGTAATACACCAGAATTTACCTTCTTTTATGTATTACGGTATCTCTATTTCATTACGGGAATATTTTTTTATGATAATTATTCAGCACAAAGCCTGCCATATCCGGCACACTTTTCCGCAATTTCCCCAGGCAGTCATTCACCGCATCGGTGAGCATAAAATCTGCACGAACGACCATTACCGCTATATCCGCCAGCCGTGCCATCAGCTCTGTATCCGCTGCCGCCAGCATAGGCGGTGTGTCCAAAACAATATAGTCATTTTCTTTCCTCAGCCGGTCGATCAGCTCTGCAAAAGTCTGTCCGCTAAGAATACTGTGAAGAGAGCGCTGCTCCGGGCAGCTGATGCCCAGCAGCAGATTCTGCTTCTTTCCGGAAACCAAAAACTCCCCGTCCAACTTACCTCCGCTGCGAAGGTAGGCAGAGAAGCACCGTTCCTTATTCTGAGGCTGTTCCATAATTTTGTGCAAGGAAGGCTTCCGGAAGTCACAGTCCAGCAATACTGTCCGTTTCCCCCGTAATGCCATTGCCAATGCCAGATTGGTAGCAACGGTGGATTTTCCCTCGTTTTCGCCGGCGCTGGTAACCAGAATTACCTGCTGTCCACGCTTACGCATATGGTACTCCATAGCGGAGCACAAATTCATATTATCCTCGATAAATGTCTTACTGATCAGAGGGTTGGTGATCAGCGGCGCTTCGTTTTTCCGCTTATACTTAGCACGGAGAGTCTTATTCCGTTCCTCGTGATGGATGATCCGCAGCAATCGGGCATCCAGCTTCCGTCGGGCTGCCTTGGGTGTCTGCACTGTATCCCGGAAGATAGAAAGGAGCACCACTGCTGCCAATCCCAAAACAGCAGACAGGATCAGCACCACCGGGTAGTTATCCTTAATATTCAAAGGGTTCGTGGGAACCATCGGCACAGCCGGTGCTTTGATCACCTCCAGCTGGGCATTGGCAAAGACATAATCGGAAATAGTAGCGTAGTTTTCAATGATCAGATTCAAACTCCGGAAAGACATTGCCGGGGTAGGGGAGGTTACGCTGACCACCAGCAGATTGGTCTCCGGAATGGTTGCACTGGTGATAGTGCCGTTAAATTTCTCACTGCCCAGCTGCTCCTGGACCTTATCCCGCAGCACGTTGCTCTTAAACACTTCACCGAATACCATCGCCATATTCTGCGTCGTGGTCAGCGAATTATATGCATTGGTGCTGTCCTTAGCGCCCACCATAAAGGTGGCATAAGAGGTGTATTGGGGTTCATAAGTAACTTTGGCAATGCCCGTATAGACCATCACCGCGCTGATGCACAGTAGCGCCACCACCCACAGATTCCGGAGGATCGCAACTGCCAGAGAGTGAAGATTGACCTCCTCCAGCAAAAACCGTTTCTCGTTCATTCTGCCACCTCCCCGGTAACCACGACTGTCAGCACCGTCTGCCCGGTGAGTGTTCCGTCTGCATAGGTATAGGTCAGACTGTAACAGCCGGGGGTGTCTGTATCCAAATTACCCTCCACCGTCACTTTCGACCGGTCCAGCGGTGTATGATCCCGGTCTGTCACAGAAGCGATCCATCTTGCAGGCGCAAAATCCCCGCCCTGCTCCACATATACCAGATATTCGTGGAGCTTAATGGAAACTGCCGTGCTGCGTTTTTCCAAATATGTGACCATAATCTGCACCTGCACCGTTTCTCCGTAGCTGTTGGATGCCTCCACAACCACCGGGTACACACCGGGGGTATAGTTGCTGACCCCGTTGGAAACTACCCGGATCCGCTGGGAAATATCCCCATCGATCACATCTGTAACAGAAAGGTTGCTCAACAAATCAAAATTCTCACCTTTTTGATAGACCGGTGCTTTGGAAAGGGAGAACACCGGAAACACATAATCTGTGTAATGGATCTGCCTGGTGAAGGTATCGGAATTGTTATGGGAATCAAACACCACATATTTTGCCCGAACCGTTCCCGGTTCCAGGAAATGAGATACCGATGCCACCATAATTTTATCTGTCAGATCTCCGTCGGTTTCATCCTCTGCCGTCAAGCCCTGAAGCAAGGCTTCCTTGCCGTCGGCAACTGACAGCTCCAGCGTGGCGTCCTCGCCAACGATCCTGGGTTTATCATTGTTTTGCCGTTTATTGTACTGCAGCGTTGCCCAGCCGCTGAACAGCAGCGCCGCCACAAATACAAGTATCACCAATAAGCGAAAGTACCGCATACCGCACCTCACTGTCTGTTTCGTTTCTTTTCCGGTTTCGGTTTCTCTTCTCCGTAACCGTAACCGTAGCCATAATGACCGTAATGGCCATAATGTCCGTAATTTCCGTATCTGCCGTACCTGCCGTAATGGCCGTACCTGCCATAGTGACCGTACTGACCGTAGGTGCCGTAACCGTAACCGTAGCCGTAACCGTAACCGTAGCCGTAACCGGTCAAGCCGCTTTCCAAGCCGTTAAGCACACAGCCCAAAAGCTCTCCGTCAAAATGACCCAGATCTTCTATGCAGTTCATGATCCGGCTGGTCTTGCAGCTATCCTGACGAACTACAAACAAGATCCGCTCTGCCAGCTCCAATGCCGGAGTTGCCTGATCCAGATCTTCCAAAGAAGGTGCATCCAGAATAATGTAGTCCATTACCTGTTTGGCACCTGCGATCAGCTCCCGGAAACGGGAAATTGCCCGATTCCGCTCCCCTCCGGTTAAGGGTCGGCTGCAGCCAGCCTCCCAAACACCCTTGGTATTGCTCTGGCGAAGAACACCGGTCAGGTCGCCGCCTTCCAGCAGAAAGCTTTCCAATCCTGTTTGCAGCGTATCACAATGCTGCAGATCTGTATTGATCAAAAGCACCTGCTTCCCTTGATCCGCCAGCGCACAGGCAAGATTCTCCGCCATTGTGGATACGCCTTCACCCCGGACCGCACCGGTAACTGCCAAAACCTTCATTCCATCCATTTTTCTATGGACGTGCAGCGCCATGCCCCGGATGCTCTCTCGGAACGGCGCGCCTACATGCTCGCCACGAATAGACAGCCGTTTCGTTGTCTGACCGCCGGACCGCTTTCTGAAAACCAAAGGCACCGTGCCTAAACATTGGGTGTGCAACCGCTTAGTGATATCTGCTTCTTTCCGTACCGTGCCCCGGGAAACAGCATACATCACCAGCATACAAACAGCAAAAAAACCACCTATAAGAACACCTTTTAATATAGCCGTTGTACGGTTTGCGCTGTTATACGGCTTTTCCGGAACCTGGGGCAAGCCGATCATATTCAGCCGGGTCTTACCAATGACATATTCCGAAACAGCCGGGTAATTATCGATCAGTGCCAGCAGAATATCATAAGCTGCCTGAGGGTCGGCACTGGTCACCGTTAATGTAAACAGGTTGGAATTTTCGATCACCGTTGCTCCGGGGACACCGTTCAGAACCTCCACGCCCATATCTGCCTTTACCCGGTCCAGCAAAAGATCGCTGTCCAGCAGGTAAGGGAAGGTCCGTGCCATCTGTGCGGCTGTCCGGTTATCGTAATAGAAGGAGTAGCCTGCTTCATTGTTGTCGGTCTCCACCGTAAAGGTAGCCTCCGCCCGGTACATGGGACGGTAGCTTCCGGTGCTGGTGACAAAACCGGCAGCTGCGCCAAGCAGGACCAGTGCCACCACCAGCCACCAAAACTTCAGCGCACCGCGCATAATATCGTGAAACAGGATCCCCAGATCCAGTTCCATCAATGCCTCACCGGTCTCGTTTTTTGTTTCTTCCTGTAAATGATCCATATCAACTCTCCTTCTCCCGTTTTTCTGAGGGAGTCATCCCGAAATATTTTTTAAAGCAAAGCTGGAAACCGCTATAGGAATGATAGCCCACCAGCCAGGCGATGTCCTCCAGGCTCTTCTCCGGATCCCGGATATAGATCTCCGCCAGCTCCATTCTTCTGCGGATGATCACACTTTTATAATCTTCCCCTAAAAACTGACGCACCAGCTTCCGGGTCTGCCGCTGGCTGAGGAACAACGCCTCTGCCAGTCCGGACAAGCCTGTGCTTTCCGTAAAATGCCGCTCAATATATTCTTCAATGATCCATTTCTGCCGCAGTGCGTGACTATCCCGGCGGACAGGCAAAATCCGGGCACCGGACAGATTGCCAAACAGCCGCAGCACCACACTTAAAAGCAGCAACCCCTGCCGCTGCTCGTGGAAGGGCTCCGGGTCTTTCAATCGCAATTCCCGGCATTGACTGGCAAATCCTATCGCTTCCGGATCTTCAAAGATCATTACTTCCCGGATCTTCCTGTAAAGCGCCAAAAGAGGTGTTTCCTCTTCCGCCTCGCAGCTGAAATTAAAGCACAGCCGGGATACCGTACCGTTGTCGGTGTTGACACCGTGATAGCTCTCCCGGGGCATCAGCAGGATCTGCCCCGCTGTCAGCCGGATCTCCCGTTCCTCCAAGGGCAGGGAAATGGTCTCTTCCCCCTCAAAAACGCAATGAAACTCCATAAAATAGTGCTTGTGGGGGCGGTCAGCAACGACCTCCTGCCGCTGCACATCACTATGGTAACTGCGGATATGGCACTGTGTACCGTCGATTACCGCAGAAAAAACATATTCCATTAACTTCATAAGCGTCCCTTTCCGGATTGAAAAAGCGGAATTCTTTTTCATAAGCGGTACGGAGAATCAATGGACATTCTCCAACCGCCGATGGTACAATATCAGTATATAATCCCAAAAGCTCCCTGTCAAGTCGACAAAGGTTATAAGAAAGGAGAATTCTATGATTTTTAATACTGTCGGTCGAACAGCAGAAGGCTTTTTCCGTTATCAGGCGTGGCCAACGGTGGTGAAGACACCGGACGGCACGTTATACGCTGCCGCCTCCGGAAGCCGGTTAGGACATTTGTGTCCCTTCGGTAAAAACTACCTATACATCAGCCGGGATGACGGAGAAAGCTGGGAAGGTCCCATCATTGCCAATGACACCTGGCTGGATGACCGGGATGCCGGTCTGTGTGCCTGGGGCAAGAGCAACCTGCTGCTGTCCTGGTTCAATCTGCGTCCGGAACGCTTTGACCGCCGGGAGGGTAAGCACCTTGCCGGGATCACCGCTCCCATCAGCCTGGCTGCCCGGGAATATTGGAGAAACCTGCCCCCGGAGGATATCCAACCCGGTTCTTACCTGAAGCTCTCCCAAGATGGCGGCAAGACCTGGGGTGACAAGATCCGGGTACCGGTAACCTCTCCTCACGGTCCTCTGTGCAAAAAAGACGGCAGCCTGCTGTACCTGGGCAAGATCTATATGCCCCAGGATCCGGAAAACTACCCCAACGGGCAAATCTGCGCTATCCAAAGCCGGGACGGCGGTAAGACCTGGGAAAAGCTGGGTCTTGTGGAAGAAGCAGAGAATACGCCCCGGAGTATCTGTCACGAGCCCCACGCTCTGGAACTGGCTGACGGCACTTTACTAGGCGCTATCCGGGTGTCTCCCGGCAAGTTTATCGGTGACAGCACAGTTCATTTGACCCGTTCTACTGATGGCGGCAAGACCTGGACCCGTCCGGTACCCACCGGTTGGGTGGGTACACCCCCGCATCTGCTGCTCCACTCTTCTGGTGCTGTGATCGTCACATACAGCTGCCGGGTAGCCCCCAACAGTCAGCGGGCACGGATCAGCTATGACAACGGCAACACCTGGAGTGAGGAGATCGTTATCAGTCCCGAATCTCCGGACTGGGATCATGGCTATCCCTCTTCTGTGGAGCTTTCTGACGGCAGCATCCTCACTGTATACTATCAAAAATGTCCCGGTGATGAATTCAACTCTATTTTAAGTACCCGTTGGCAATTACCGGAAAAATAATCACTTTATTTACAAGGAGATTTCCCAATTATGCATGTAATGGAAATGTTCAATTTGAAAGGAAAAGTTGCTTTGGTCACCGGCGGTGCCGGTAATTACGGCAAGCAGATGGTGGAAGCTTTGGCAGAAGCCGGCGCCACCGTCTGGACGGCATCCCGCACTCTGGAGAAAAATGAAGCCTTCGCCGCTCTGCTCCGGGAAAAGGGCTTTGATGTCCACGGTGCCGCCTATGATCAGGCTGATGAAGAAAGCATCCAGGCACTTCTTAAGCAGATCCTGGAAAAGCACGGCAAAATCGATATTCTGGTGAATAACTCCGTGCTCCGGTGCTGCAAGGGCTTCTATGCCGATGCGGAAATGCTGAACAAAAGCTTTGCTGCCAATGCCACCGGCTTGATCATGGTGTGCCGCAATTTTGGCGACCAAATGGCTGCCCAGGGCAGCGGCAGCATTATCAACATTGGCTCTTATATGGGTATGCTGGGCTGCAATGAGACCCTTTACGAAGGCTGCCCTCATATTTCCAGCATCAATGCCAATGACTATTTCTTCCACAAAGGCGGTATGCACAACTATACCCGCTTTTTGGCTTCCCACTTTGGTCCCAAGGGTGTCCGCTGCAACTGCCTGAGCCTGGGCGGTCTGTTTAACAATCAGCCGGAGCCCTTCCAGGAGCAATATGCCAAGGCAACCTTTCTGGGCAGACTGGCAAACGGAGAAGACATCAAGGGTATCATCGTTTACCTCGCCTCCGAGGCATCCCGTTATATGACCGGCGCCGTAATTCCTGTAGACGGCGGGTATTCCGCAAAATAAAAGGAGAATACATATGAATATGAGAAAAAGCCGTGTTCTGCGGCAAATGCGTGCAGGCAAAGTTGCCACCTGCGTAAAGCTGAACCTATCTGATCCCCGGAACGCAGAGATCGCTGCTATGTGCGGCTTCGACTGTGTTTGGATCGATATGGAGCACGTTCCCAACAATATGTCCTGCGTAGAGGATACTGTCCGTGCTGCCAAGATCTACGATGTAGACGTGCTCACCCGGGTGAGCAAGGGCTGCTACAGCGATATGTGCCGTCCTCTGGAAGGGGATTCCACCGGTATTATGGTGCCCCATCTGATGAGCCTGGAGGAAGCCAAGCAGATCGTATACTACACCAAATTCCATCCCATCGGCAGACGACCTGTGGACGGCGGCAACGCAGACGGTGCTTACTGTCTGGTAAGCCCTGCTGACTATATGAAGCAAGCTAACGAGGAACGCTTTACTGTAGTGCAGATCGAAGATCCGGAGCCTATGGCAGAGCTGGAAGAGATCTGTGCTCTGCCCGGTATTGATATGATCTTCTTCGGTCCTGCGGACTTCTCCCAGGGCATCGGCAGTCCCAACAGTCCCGATCCCCGGATCGACGAAGCCCGGTGCCTCATTGCCAAAACTGCCCGGAAATACGGCAAATTTGCCGGTACGGTGGGCGGTGCTGCCAATTTCGACCAACTGGTGAAAATGGGTTACACCTTCATCAGCACCGGTGCTGACGTAGTCGCCCTGTGGAAGTACTATAAGGATATGGTGGAAAAGGTCAGCGGCAGAGATATTGCCAGTGTGGAGTAATGCTATGAAACAGATTGGTAAATTTTCCGCTATGACCCTGGGTACTGTCCAGTTGGGAATGAACTACGGCATTGCCAACAACGACGGAAAACCCAGTGAGGAGAAGAGTTTTTCCATTCTCCGTTCCGCTTTGGAAGGGGGGATCACCTCTTTGGATACTGCCCGTGCCTACGGAGATTCCGAACAGGTCATCGGCAGATTTTTAAAAACCTGGCAGGGAGAGGTTCCTGCTATCGTCACCAAGGTCCGGAAACTGGAAGGCTCTACCCCCAAAGAGCTGGAAGCCTTCGTGACAGAGTCTGTTGAGCAGTCTTTGGAAAACCTGGGTGTCAACAAAGTGGATGCGGTGATGCTCCACGGTGCCCAGGATCCTGTGATCCACGGCAAAGCCTGTGCCGATGCGGTCAAATCACTCATTGACCACGGTTATACCGACAAGGTTGGCGTTTCTGTTTACACCGCCGAGGATATCGAGGGTATGCTGCCTTATGATATTTTCTCCGTGACCCAGGTGCCTATGTCCATTTTTGACCAGCGGCTCATTGCCGGCGGCTCTATCGATAAGCTGAAGGAACGGGACTACACCGTTTTCGTCCGGAGCGTATTTTTGCAGGGTCTGTTCTTCCTGGATCCCGAGGGTATGACTGACCCCATTCTGCAGGAGCACGCAGCACCCAAGATCCGCCTGCTGCGGCAGATCGCAGAAGGGGAGGGGCTGACTTTGGAGCAGCTTGCCATTGCCTTTATGCGGGACTGCGCCGGTGTCACCAGTCTGGTGCTGGGTGCGGATACCCCGGAGCAGGTAACTGCCAATATTTCCGCCTTTGAAACGCCAGCATTAGACGACAGCACAGCCTCCCTTCTGAAAAAAGAATTTGCCAATGTCGATATTCCTGCCATTATGCAGGTTCTGTCCCGCCCTAAAAAATAATTTTGGAGGAATGTTTGTATGAAAAAGCTGTTTTGTATCATTCTCAGCGTTCTTATGATTTTAAGCCTATGCGCCTGCGGTGGCAACAACGAAGACGCCCCTCAGGAGCTCAAAATCGAAAGCTTCTCCGTTGGTTATGGACAAGCAGATATCTCCTCAAACCTGCCTTTGCAGCTATACGGCTTCGCTGCCGGCGGTGAGCGTCTGTCCCAGACAATTCTGGATCCCATCTATGCCACCTGTGTTGCTTTTACAGACCCGGACAACACTACCGTTTTGCTGGTAGCTACCGATCTGTGCCAGTCCTTCAAGATTACTGCAGATGTGCGGCAGCTGGTCTCAGATGCCACCGGTGTTCCCGTATCCAATATCCTGTTCACTGCCTCTCATACCCACAGCGCCCCGGGTCAGGACGGTGGCGGTGATCCCAACGTCAGCACCTATAACGAGATGTACAAGACCCAGTGTGTTCAGGCAGCCAAAGACGCAATGGCAGACCGAAAGCCTGCCAAAATGGAAACTGCCTGTGGCCGTCCCGAGGGATATGTTTTCAACCGCCATTATGTGATGGCAGACGGCACCTTCCTGGGTGTAGGTGTAGGTTCTTACAAGCAAAACGAGATCTACGGACATATCGATGCCGGTGATAACCTGATGCAGCTGGTAAAATTCACCCGGGAGGGTGGCAAGGACATCGTGATGATTAACTGGCAGGGGCACTATTACGGCACCTCCGAGGTCAACTACTATGCCATCTCCGCTGACTATCCCGGTATCCTCCGGAAAGAAGTGGAAGAAGCTCTGGACTGCGAATCCATTTTCATTCTGGGCGGCTCCGGCAACCAGAACACCAAGTCCCAGATCGATACCGAAAACAAACATAAAAACTATATTGAATTCGGCGAAGCCTTAGCCCAGGAAGCTCTCAAGGTGGCAGAAGGCTTCCAGCCTGCTGAAACCGGCAAGATCGCTCTGGTGGAGAATATGCACACCTTTGCCGGCTCTGCCGCTGCAATTCCTCTGTATGCCTTCGGTTTTGGAGATTTCGGCTGCGCCACCGCCCCCAACGAGCTGTTTTCCTCCACCGGAATCGGTGTCCGAGAAGCTTCTAAGTTCAAGTACACCTTTATTGCCACCTGCGCCAACGGCAACTATAAGTATTTGCCGGATGAATTTGCCTTTACTTATAAAAGCTACGAAGCAGAGGAATGCACCCTGTATCCCAAGGGAACTGCGGAAGCAATGCAGGAAGAGCTGACCAAACTGCTGGATACGGTCTTTACCGCCACTGGCGGCAGCGTAAAGGAAAAAGATCCCGGTTATATCACTGACAACAGTCCCAAATCTGACGGTGTGGAATACACCAATCCCTTCCCCGGTGACCTTACTGCCTGTCGGGAAATGCCCAACGGTCTGTATCAGATCACCGTACTTACTCCTCAGCAAACTTTGAAGGATTTCTTTGTAAAAGACAAAGAAACTGCCGAAAAAGTGCTGACACAAACTAATCTGAAACTTCTGTTTGACGCAAGAAATATTATTACCGGATTAGGAGAATAAGTTATGAAAAAAGTAATTGCAATTCTTTTAGCCACTGTATCTGTTCTTTCCCTGTTTGCCTGTTCCAACAAGGAAAATCCCGCTCCCACAGAGGAGAAGAAGGACTTTTCCGCCTATGCCGGCATCGTTACTGACACCAAAACCTGGTACGATGAGCTGATGGCTCTGCCCATTGCCAACGAGAATATGACAGAAGACGAGCTGCGCCAGCTGTGTGTGGATTGGGCGCGGATCAACAGCTCCTTCACCTGGACCCCCACAGAGGACATTTCCTATACCTTTAATCTCCAGGATAGTACCTCCGAGGTTTTCCTGCCCAAGGGCATTGCCTATGCCGGTATGTGCTATAACAACAATATCGCCAAAGGCAACGTCTGGAAGGTGCTGAATTATTACGATCACGAAACCGGCGCGCTGGATGTCGCCGCTATGGACGGCAGTCCTATGAATATCATCTCCAGTGCCTGTGCCCGGTATGTGCAGTGGGGTTGGTCACGGGTATCCAATTCCAACAACCTGGACGATATGGGCACCTTCAGCCAGTATGCCTCCAATATCGTCACCGTAGGACCCTACACCTACGCCCCTGGCAAGTATAACTTCTCCGGCGGTGACGGCACTCTGCAGATCGTCCAGGAAAACGGCAGCGATATAATGTGCCAGTCCTATGCCGCTATGAAACCGGCTGACGGCATATATTCCTCCTCTTCCTATCACGTAATGATGTGCTCTGCCAAACCGGTAGTGGTAACGGATGCTAACGGCTGGATCGATCCTGACCAGAGCTACCTGCTGGTTTGTGAGCAGGATGCCGTAGGCAGCAAAACTGAGAATAAAAATTCCCTCCAGGAAAACGGTGTGACCTTGCGCGCCCTGGGTTCTGTGGACAACAAGTACACCTTCCGTCAGCTGATGGACAAGGGATATCTGCCCTTTACAATGAAAGAGTTCATCGGACAGGATCCTGTAGAAGCCGGCGATGCCTGGGTAGGCACGCAAACCAGCCGCATTGAGGACAATGCTGACATCACCCTCCAGGACCTGCTGAAAAGCACCGCCTACAGCAACTATGCCATTTGCACCCTGGCTCTGCAGATCCGGGATCTTGAGGGCAATGTCCTGTACAATTATGACACCGCCCTGCAATCCCAGCCCAACACCTTCTCTACACCGCTGAATAATATTCAGACACCCTGGGCAGAGCCCTACGCCAACGGCAGCAACACCATCCACGTGATGATCCGCCTTGCCAACGGCGAGCTGAAGGACGCTGTCAGCACCGTTTTGAAACTGAGCTAAGGAGTTGTTTATTATGTTTCCCTTTGGAGATAAACAATTAAAAATCGGTATTCTGGGATTTACCGAAGGCAACGGTCATCCTTATTCCTGGAGTGCTATGTTCAATGGCTATGACCCGGAAGAAATGGCAACCTGCGGTTTCCCTGTGATCCCCCAGTACCTTGCCAAGCAGCCAGAGCATACCTTCGGCATTCCCGGGGCGAAAATCACCTGTGTCTGCTGCACCGGCTTTGCCACCCGCAAGGAGGCAGAGCATATTGCCCGTGCCGCTAAGATCCCCACCGTCTATGAACGTCCGGAAGAGATGATCGGCAATGTAGACGCTGTGATCGTGGCAACGGATATCGGCAACGAGCACGTGGAGCGCTGCCGCCCCTTCATTGAAGCCGGCATCCCTATGTTCATTGATAAGCCATTGGTAAACAAAGAAGAGGATCTGCAGACCTTCTGCCGCTGGCGGCAGGCAGGTGCCAAATTTATCAGCTCTTCTTCCTTGCGCTATACCAAGGAGCTGGAGCCCTATTACGAAAACCATTACGAGCTGGGTAAACTCCAGTACATCTGCTCACCTATGGCAAAATACTATGAAACCTACGGAATTCACGCTTTGGAGCGGGTATATCCTCTGTTGGGACCCGGCTTTGTATCTGTCCGGAACACCGGCACCAAGGAGAAAACCGTAGTGCATATCAAGCACGAAAGCGGCTGTGATGTCCACATCGTACAGGGTAGCCTGGTAGGTGCCGGTATGATGATCTTAGGTGACAAGGGCGGCATCGTTGTCCGCTCCGGTGACTCCTACTACAGCTTCAAAAAACAGCTGGATGTCTTTGTAAAATGGCTGCGTACCGGAGAAGATCCCTTCCCCTTTGCCGAAACCGTGGAGCTGATGAAGCTGGTTATCGGCGGTCTGCGCAGCCGGGAAGAAGGGGGCAGGGAAGTGTTCCTGTCTGAGATCAGCGAGGTGTAATGTATGAATAAACTAATGGCAGGCTTTGCCCGGGTAGACTGTACACCCCCTTTGGGCATTGCCATTAACGGCTATTTTGTGCCCCGGATCGCTGACGGTGTCCGGGACCCTCTGGAGATCAACTGTCTGGCATTGGGTTGTGACGATACCCGTATCGTTCTTTTAAGTATGGACAATACCGGCATTTCCAACGAAGTGCTCTCTGAGATCTTCCCGGCAGTGATGGCTGCCGTCGGACTTCCCAGGGAAGCCATCTTCATTCACTCCACCCACACCCATACAGGCGGAGCGCTGCTGCCCAACCTGGACGGTCCCATTGAACAGGAGTATAAAAAAATGACCTGCCGGAAAATGGCAGATGCCGCAAAAATGGCACTGGATGACCTGCAGCCTGCCCGGATGGGTTGGCGGGTGATCCCGGCACCGGGTGTTTCCTTCACCCGCCGTTACCGGATGAAGGACGGCTCCGTCCGTACCAATCCCGGCATCGGTAACCCGGATATTCTGGAAGCCTTGGGAAAGCCCGATGATAATGTGCGCCTCCTGCGCTTTGACAGAGAAAAGGATTCTCTGGCTCTGATACACTTTGGCTGCCATCCCGATACCATTGGCGGCTGTAAGCTTTCTGCCGACTGGCCCGGCTTTGCCCGGAGAACCCTGGAGCAGGCACTGCCCGGCACCAAAGCCATTTTCTTCAACGGTGCAGAAGGGGAGGTTGGTGTCCAGAATATCCGTCCCAAAAGCGGCGATATGAACCACCTTTCCCTGGATTTTGACGATGTTTACCGTGGCTACGGCTCTACCCGCCATTTAGGTCGTTTTATTGCCGGTGCTGCGCTGCAGTACTTTGACGTGGTGGAATACACCGATGTGGACAAGCTCACCTTTGCCCAGCGGCAAATTCAAGTACCTGCCAACGTTCCCACCCCGGAGCAGCTGCCCTTGGCACGGGAATATGCCGCTTATCACGAAGCCGGTCAAGACGAAAAGATCCCCTATACCGGTATGCAGCTGACCACTGTGGTGGCAGAAGCCCTGCGTATGGTGCATCTGGCAGAAGGTCCTGACTATTTTGATATGTTCCTCAGCGGCATCGGTATCGGTCCGGTTGCCCTGGTAGGCTTCCCCGGTGAACCCTTTGCCGGTATCAGCTTCGGTCTGCAGGAAGCAGAGGGCTGGGGCACTGTGCTGGCTGTCTGCAATACCAACGGCAAAGAGGGATATTTCCCTATGCAGGATGCCTATGATGAAGGCGGCTACGAAGCCAGAAGCTCTGCCTTTAAGGCAGGCGTTGCCGAGCTGATGATCCGGGAAGGTACTGCCCTTTTGGAAACACTACGGAGGTGATTCTATGGAACTTGCCAAACTGGACAGGGAAATCTCCCAAATCGCAGAAGCAGAACGGTTTTCCGGTGTTATCCGGATCACACTAAAAGATGAGATCCTCTACGGGCGCTGTATCGGGGTTGCCGATCATGAAAAAAAGATCCCCTTTACCCCGGAGTCGATGTTCACCCTTTATTCTTTGAGTAAGCCTTTCTGTGCCATCGGTCTGTTGCTGCTGGCAGATAAAGGGTTGGTGGATCTGGATGTCCATCCCGGTGTTTATTTAAAGGAAGCAAAACACTTTGATTCCCGGGTGACCATTCGTCATATGCTCAACCACACCAGTGGTATTCCGGATTTTCTGCGGATAGATACCTTCAAGAATACACCCGGTACACCTGAAAAGATCCGGGAATTGCTCCCTATGCTGGCAGAGCATCCCACCGCCTTTGCGCCCGGCACCCAGGATCTGTATGCCAACATCAATTTTACATTATCTGCCCTGATCATTGAAAATATCACCGGTATGCCCTACGCAGACTATATGAAGCAGGAAGTTTTTGAACCTATGGGGGCAAAAACCCTGGTGGTAGACAGTAAAAGCAGGGTGATTCCCCATCGGGTACAGGGATATTCCCTGATAGACAATGTGATAACCCCTATCGAAAAATGTCACGATTGGATGCTGGGCGCCGGTGACCTGGTCGGCAGGGTAGAGGACGTCTACTGTCTGAATCTGGCGATCAAGCATCGGCTTTTGCTGAAACCGGAAACCTGGGAACAGGTTTTGACACCCTCTCCCATCAACAACCGGGGTCTGGGCTGCACCGTGCATCACAACTGGCACGGCAAGCACCGCATTACCCACAACGGCGGTCACCGTGGCTTCCGTACCTTCCACGTGCAGTTCCCCCAGGACGACCTGGATGTGATCATTCTGTCCAACCACGGCTTCGGCGGTGCCCGGCAAGCGATCGTAGAAAGCGTTTACCGTGCCTTCTATCAAGATGAAGCTGCCCCGGAAACAGAACTGGTACTGGATTACAACTTGCGTTGAAATAAAAAATCGGCACAAATTGTGCCGATTTTTTATTTAGCTTCCCATCAGGATCTTTGCCAGATCCGAATCTTTGTCCAGAATGACCGTCTTTTCTGTGCCGGTGAGGCTATTCTTCAAAGCATCCAATGCTAAAGTGAACTCATAGAAATCCTTCTTGTCAGCGGTGTTATAGGCTGCCGCCAGCAGCTTCATATACTCTGCTTCGCCCTCAGCAATCAGCTTGGCAGATTCTGCCTGGGCATTGGAAACGATGATATTTACCTGCTTATCCACATTGTTGCGGATAATGGATGCGTCGTAGTTGCCGTCTGCGGTGTACTTTTCCGCCATCTGATTCCGTTCGGAGATCATACGGGAGTACACGGCATTCAGGTTGGACTCCGGCAGGTCAAACTGCTTGATCTTCACATCCTCCACATGAATACCATAGGTAGCCGCCTGGCCATCCACCGTAGTGGCGATGCCTTCGTAGATCTCGTTACGCTCAGCACCGTCATTCATATTGATGATATCTGCCTGTGCCAGAGTACCCATTGCGGTTTTCAAGGCATTGTAGGTGATGGCATTGAGCCGTTCCTCCGCTCTGCCGGTAGTACCCAAAGCGCGGTAGAACTGCTGGGGATCGCTGATCTTCCAAAGAATATAGCAGTCAACGGTCATATTCTGCTTGTCAGAGGTCAGCACCTCAGAGGGAGGAATATCGTAAAACTGCGTAGCCTTGGAAAAATACTTCACAGAATCCACAAAGGGCAGCTTGAAATGAATACCCGCTTCTCCCACGGTATTGACGATCTCGGAAAACCGGAAGGTACAGGCATACTGGTTTTCTTCCACGGTGTAGAACATTCCGCTGGACACCACCACAAGCGCCAGTAAAATCACACCAATAATGATCCATTTTTTCATATTATTCCCCTCCCTGTGTCTGGACCATAGAATCCAGGGGCAGCAACATATCCACATTCTCTCCACTGCCGGTGTTGATATACACCTTCACACCGGGAAGAACCTGGCTGATGGCTTCATAATACATACGGCTGCGGGTAATGTCCGGATTTTGGGCATATTCGGTGTACATTGCGTTAAACATTGCCACCTGCTCCACCGCTTCGTTGATACGCTTCTGACGAAGATACTCCGCATCCTGCAAAAGCTTATCTGCCTTTGCCTGGGCATCGGGCAGCTGAGCATTCTGATATGCCTTGGCGTCATTGACCACCGTTTCTGCCTTCTGCTTGGCAGTTTCCACCGCCTTAAATGCTTCAATAACTTCCTGTGTAGGCGGTTCAGAGTCCTGGATCCGCACATCCACCAAAGTCAAGCCGATGTCATACTCCTCCAAAATCTGGGTCACCAGATCCTTCACCTGCATCTGAATATTTTCCTTGCCGTCGGTAAGCACCGCGTCCACAGAAGTAGAGCCTACCACATTCCGCACCTGGCTTTGGATCAGATTCCGCAAAATGGTTTCCGGCTTGTTGGAAGAGTACAAATACCGCTCCGGGTTGGAGATCTTATACTCCACAAAGAAATCCACATTGACGATATTGTAATCACCGGTGATCATTGTGCTCTCGTTGTCCTTGGTGGTATAATCGCCGTTACTCTCGGTGGTGTAACCCAACTCGATCTTCTGATATACATTTACATCCACCTTCTGCACCTTTTGAATCCCAAAGGGCAGCTTAAAATGCAAACCTGCATCGGTGATATCCGTCACCTTGCCAAAGGTCGTCACCACTGCCTGCTGCTTGTCATCCACCGTGTAGAAGCAAGTCGCAACCAAGCTGACTACCACAATTGCCGCAATGACGATCAAACCGATCCGCAAAACTTTTTTCCAGTCCTGGCTTTGCCCCGAATTTTGCTTCGGAGACCATCTGTAGCTTCCGTTTTGTTCCATAAAATTCACTCCTTATTAATGTATGTCCAGTTCGTCCAGCATTTTCTCCGCTTCCTGACGCATCCGGGCAGCCACGTATGCCGTCAGCATCACCCGCAGCACCTGCTTGACCCGTTCCCGGGCACCTTCCACAGGCTCCCGGTAGGCTGCCAGCGTCTGTTCCAGAACTGCATCCGGATCACCTGCCTGGTCCAGCTCCTTCACCTTTGCCGCCAGCCGCACAAACATAAAATACAGCTGGGAGTCATCGATCATATCATCGCTCTCATCATTCAAGTGACCGTTGATATAGCCCAACAGTCCGCAGATTCGCTCCATAGGAAGCACCGACTTAAGCATATTGATATTGATGATCCGGCAAAGCTGCCGCAAGGTGTACCGCTTTCGCTCCGGAGGCACCAGAAATCCCCGCTTCACCCAGTTTTGCACCGTGTAAGGCTCCAAACCGGTGATCCCGGACACCTGACTCAGAACGATCCCACCTGCCAAAAACATAGAACGGAAAACATCTTCAATATTCTCTGCGTTTTCCCGGGGGATCTCCAATACCGTTCCCGGTATCGTCCATTTCATACCATCACCCTTTCTTTTTGAAGTGACTTGATTATATCATATGGTTATGTGATTGTCAAGTATTATTTTATAATTGTTTGTTTAGCAAAAAAAGTATCGATTTATCCCTCCTTTCCTCTTTACGAACCGGAGAAAATGGTGTACAATAGGAGAGAATATTATGATGAGGAGTGTGGGCTATGCATTGCTTGAAATGCGGTAAGGAAACAGAAGAATCTCAAATCTTTTGCCCGGAATGTCTGCAAATGATGGATTCCTATCCTGTAAAGCCCGGCACCCCTGTGATTTTGCCCCAACGAAATCATACTTCCGGTGAGAAAGCAAACCACAAAAAAGAGCAAACACCGGAAGAACAGCTCCGTACCCTGCGTAATATTTCCCGCATTCTCCTGGCGGCTGTGGCAGTTCTCTCGGTTCTTCTGTGCATTACCGGTGTTTTACTCCTCCGCACGCTGGACCGCACCGCCCCTGCTCAAGAGGCACCACCCAATAACATTGGTAGGAATTATACCACAACTTCCGGTTAGACTCGAACCGAAATGTTTCACGTGAAACATTGCCGAACCATTTGTTTCACGTGAAACAATACAAACAAAGGAGAAACCCTATGGGTAAGATCGTTGCCATTGTGAACCAAAAAGGCGGCGTGGGAAAGACCACCACCGCCGTCAATCTCACCGCAACCCTCACAGACGCAGGTAAGAAAGTCCTTCTATGCGACTTTGACCCTCAAGCCAACGCAACCTCCGGCTTAGGTGTGGACAAACGGAAGCTGAAGCTTTCTGCATACGATGTGATCATTGACGGCACTTCCGCAAAAGAAGTGATCCAACACACGAAGTACGGCGATGTACTCCCTGCCAGTGCAGGCTTGGCAGGTGCTGCAGTGGAGCTTTTAAGCCTGCCGGAACCAAACTTCCGGCTGCGGAAAGGGCTGCAGCCCTTAATAGATGAATACGATGTAATCTTAATTGACTGTCCCCCTTCTCTGGAACTGCTGACCATCAATGCGTTGGCAGCAGCAGACAGTATTTTGATCCCGGTACAGTGCGAATACTACGCATTGGAAGGTCTGGCAGACCTGATGACCACGCTGCGCCTTATGAAAAAGCGCATAAATCCCACATTGGAGATCTTCGGTGTCATTCTTACGATGTTTGACGGACGAACCAATTTTTCCAATCAAGTGGCGCAGGAGGTTCGCCGTCATTTCCCCGGCAAGGTATTTGCCAACGTAATCCCCCGAAATGTGCGTCTTGCAGAAGCGCCCAGCCACGGTCTGCCCATCACGGTATATGACCGAAGCAGCCGGGGTGCTGTAGCGTATAGAGCCATTACCGAAGAAATTATTAAACGCCTGTAAAGAAAGGATGATAAATTTGGCTGCATCAAAAGGGTTGAACAGAGGCCTGGGAACGCTGCTGGATGATCCACTGCTGGAACAGGCAAGCAACAGTCCCTATCAATTACTGCCGCTGCATAAGGTAGAACCGAATCCGGATCAGCCACGGCAGGATTTTGATGAAGAAGAACTGCAATCTCTGGCAGATTCCATTGCCACCCACGGAGTAGTGCAACCTCTGACCGTTCGGGAGCTGCCCTCCGGATATTATCAAATCATTGCCGGCGAGCGTCGCTGGCGTGCCGCAAGACTGGCTGGCTTGTCAGAAGTTCCGGTAATCATTACTGAAGCAGACGATAAGCTGACTATGGAGCTGGCGCTGATCGAAAATCTTCAACGACAGGACTTAAACCCTGTGGAAGAAGCCATGGGTTACCGTGTCTTGATGGAAGAATACGGACTTACCCAGGAGGATACCGCATCCCGGGTGGGAAAATCCCGTCCCGCTGTGACAAATGCCCTGCGGCTGCTGGCACTTCCCTCTGTTGTTCTGGATATGCTGCGGTCAGGAGAGCTTTCCGCCGGACACGCAAGAGCCGTGCTTTCCTTAAAAACAGAGAAGCAACAAGTAGACATTGCCAACAAGATCATAAATTTAGGTCTTTCTGTCCGGCAGGCAGAAATGCTTTGCAAGAATATGCTCCGGGATCCTGCCCCCAAGCAGGAAACCTTCTTTGCCGTGGACTATGTGGCAGAATGTGAAAAAACCCTGTCCAAGCATTTAGGCAGAGGCGTCAAGATCGTCAACGGCAAGCGGAAAGGCCGCTTTGAATTGGAATTTTACGGGCAGGAGGATCTGCAGATCCTGCTGGATGCCCTGTTAAAAATAAAAAAATAAGTAGAAGTCATCAAAGGAGAGGTTACTATGTTAGATATTAAAATTATCAAGGAAAATCCCGATGCCGTTAAGGCTGGCTTGAAAGCAAAAGAGGTAGACTGTGACGTGATCGTAGATCGGATCCTGGAACTGGATGTGCAGATCCGTGGACTGAAAACCTCCACCGAGACCCAAACTGCCCAAAAGAACAAGCTGGCAAAGGAAAACGGCAAGCTATTCGGTCAGAAGAAGGGCGCAGAAAAGCAAGGTAAGGACACCGCAGAGCTGGACGCACAGATCGAAGCCAACAAGCAGGAGAGCATTCGCCTGGACGCTGCCATTGCTGACGATGCCGCAAAGCTGAAGGAGCTGAATGTGGAATTCCGCACTGCAATGCTCAGCCTTCCCAATCTGCCGGACGCAGACTTGAAGCCCGGTGGCAAGGAAAACAACGAGCCTCTGCGTTATGTAGGCAATAAGCCCAACTTTGATTTTGAGCCCAAGCACCATGTGGATCTTTGCACCGATTTGGGTCTGATCGACTACGAGCGGGGCGTTAAGCTGGCAGGCGCCGGTAACTGGATGTACACCGGTATGGGCGCAAGACTGGAGTGGGCACTGCTGAACTACTTCATCGATACTCACACTGCTGACGGCTATGATTTCATTCTGCCGCCTCATATGCTGGAGTACCAGTGCGGCGAAACTGCCGGTCAGTTCCCCAAATTTGCAGACGAAGTGTACAAGATCGCCAACCCCACTGATGACCGGATCCATTATATGCTTCCCACTGCAGAAGCAGCACTGGCAAGCGTTTACCGTGACGAGATCCTGTCTGAGGCAGATCTCCCCAAGAAATTCTTTGCTTATACCCCCTGCTTCCGCAGAGAAGCCGGTTCTCACCGTGCTGACGAGCGTGGTATGGTTCGGGGACACCAGTTTAATAAAGTGGAAATGTTCCAGTTCACCAAGCCTGAGGATTCCGATGCCGCATTTGACGAGCTGGTAACCAAGGCGGAAAAGCTGGTGGAAGGATTGGGCTTCCATTTCCGTACCGTAAAGCTGGCAGCAGGCGACTGCTCCGCTTCTATGGCAAGAACCTACGATATTGAGATCCTTATTCCCTCTATGGATGGCTACAAGGAAGTTTCCTCTGTGTCCAATGCCCGGGATTACCAGGCTCGCCGGGGTAACATCCGCTTCCGTCGGGAAGCTACCGGCAAGCCGGAGTTCCTCCACACCCTCAACGGTTCCGGTCTGGCTACCTCCCGTATCTTCCCGGCACTGGTGGAGCAGAACCAGAGAGCTGACGGATCCATCGTCGTGCCCGAGGTCCTGCGGAAATATTTGGGCGGTCTAGAAATCATCGAAAAGAAATAATTATAAATATTATGTAAACCATTGAAAGGAGCGCAATACTATGAAAAAGCTGCAAAAACCTTCCTGGTGGGACGAATTCAAGACCTTTGCCATTAAGGGCAACGCAATGGCACTGGCAGTTGGTACTATCATCGGTGCTGCCTTCTCCACCATCACCAAAAGTCTGACAGATGACATTATTATGCCTGTGGTATCCATCTTCCTGGGCGGTATCGACTTCTCCGAACTGAAGATCGTCCTGCCCCGTCTGTGGGGAGAAGCCAAGCTGGACGAAGCCGGCAATGAGATCCTCAACACCCTGAACTGGGGCAACTTCCTGTCTGCCGTGATCAACTTCTTCATTTTGGCACTGGTGGTATTCTTCCTGGTAAAGGGACTGAACAAACTGGCTGAGATCGGCAAAAAGGAGGAAGAACCCGCTCCCGAAGAAGAGCCGGCACCTCCCGAGCCCACCAATGAGGAGCTTCTGTTGACGGAAATCCGGGATTTGCTGAAAAACAAGTAGTTTTATATCGAAAACCTTTGACAAACTGTGTAAACAGGTCTATAATTGGTTTTTAGGTTGTTTATGCCAAGAACAAAAGAAGGAAGGAATCAGGATGTTTAAAATCGTTCGCAAGAAGGAGCTGAACGAGGCCGTTACTCTGCTGGAGATCGAGGCACCTTTCATTGCCAAGAAAGCAAAAGCCGGTCAGTTTATCATTTTCCGGATCGACGAACAGGGTGAGCGTGTTCCCCTAACCATTGCCGGCTATGACCGGGAAAAGGGCACCGTAACCATTATCTTCCAGAAGGTTGGTTTTGCTACCATCGCTCTGGGCAGCCTGAAGGAAGGCGATTACATTAGGGACTTTGTAGGTCCTCTGGGTAAGCCCACCCCCGTGGAAGGCAAGAAGCGTGTCTGCGTGGTAGGCGGCGGTGTCGGCTGTGCCATCGCACTGCCCTCTGCACAGGCATTTAAGGAAGCCGGTGCGGAAGTGGATGTGATCGTTGGCTTCCGTAGCAAGGATATTGTGATCCTGGAAGAGGAATTCAAGGCAGTTGCCGACAATATGTACCTGATGACCGATGACGGCTCTTACGGAGAGCAGGGCTTCGTTACTGTGAAGCTGCAGCAGCTGCTGGAAGCCGGTCGGGAATATGACGAAGTTCTGGCAATCGGACCGGTTCCCATGATGAAGTTCGTCTGCAAGACCACCGAGCCCTTCGGTGTACATACCAGCGTTTCTCTGAACCCCATTATGGTGGATGGCACCGGTATGTGCGGCGGCTGCCGTGTTACCGTTGGCGGCGAAACCAAGTTTGCCTGTGTGGACGGTCCTGAATTTGACGGTCACAAGGTAGACTTTGCTGAGCTGATGAGCCGTAACAGTACCTATCGTGGCAGAGAAGCCGATGTAAAAGAACACCATGCCTGCCGCATTGAAGCAATGGGCAAGGAACTGATTAAATAAGGAGGAAACTGTAATGGCAAATATGACTTTAGTCAAGACCCCTATGCCCGAGCAGGATCCTCATATCCGTGCCCGGAACTTCAAAGAAGTGGCATTGGGCTATACCGCTGAAATGGCAATCGAAGAAGCAAACCGCTGCCTGGGCTGCAAAAATCCCAAATGTGTAGAAGGCTGCCCCGTCAATGTCCGGATCCCGGAATTTATCAAGAAGGTGCAGGAAGGCGATTTTAAAACCGCTTATGAGATCATCACCTCCACCAACGCACTGCCCGCCCTGTCCGGTAGAGTCTGCCCCCAGGAAAGCCAGTGCGAAAGCAAGTGTGTCCGTGGTATCAAGGGTGAGCCTGTTGCCATCGGCAGACTGGAGCGTTTTGTTGCTGACTGGTATCGGGAGAACATCAACGCTATGCCCGAAAAGGTCGCTTCCAACGGCAAGAAGGTGGCAGTTGTAGGTTCCGGCCCTGCCGGTATGACCGCAGCTTCCGACCTGGCTAAAAAGGGCTACGAAGTGACTATGTTTGAAGCTCTGCATACCGCCGGCGGTGTGCTGGTTTACGGTATTCCGGAGTTCCGTCTGCCCAAGGCTATCGTGGCAAACGAGGTCAAGAAGCTGGAAGCACAGGGTGTGGAAGTGATGACCAATATGGTCATCGGCAGAGTGCTGACCATTGACGAGCTGTTTGAAATGGGCTACAAGGCTGTATTCGTAGGCTCCGGTGCCGGTCTGCCTATGTTTATGAACATCCCCGGTGAGTCCCTGGTGGGTGTTATGTCCGCCAACGAATATCTGACCCGTACCAACCTGATGAAGGCATATGATGAAAATTACGATACGCCTATCATCAAGAGTAAGGCTGTAGCCGTTGTCGGCGGCGGTAACGTGGCTATGGACGCTGCCCGCTGCGCAATGCGTTTGGGCGCTGAGCACGTATATGTTGTCTACCGCCGTGGCGAAGCAGAAATGCCCGCCCGTGCCGAAGAAAAGCATCACGCCAAGGAAGAGGGCATCGAGTTTAAGACTCTGTGCAATCCCATTGAGATCGTCGGTGACGAGAACGGCAGAGTCTGCGGTATGAAGTGCATCCGTATGGAGCTGGGTGAGCCGGACGCTTCCGGTCGCCGCCGTCCCATCGAGGTTCCCAATTCCGAGTTTATACTGGATGTGGATACCGTAATTATGTCCCTGGGCACCAGCCCCACCCCCCTGCTCCGGACCACTACCCCCGGTCTTGAGACCAACAAAAAGGGCTGTCTCATCGTCAACGAAGAGGAAATGACCACCCGTGACGGTGTCTTTGCCGGCGGCGATGCCGTTACCGGCGCTGCTACCGTCATCCTGGCAATGGGTGCCGGTAAGAAGGGCGCTGCTGCCATCGATGCCTACCTGAGCAAGTAATTAGAATCTTTTTAAGCCGCAAGTTCTTTTGAACTTGCGGCTTTTATGCGCAAGTTTCGGAAGGAGCTTGCGCATTTTTTGGGTTTTGTCCCCATAGGCTTGTTCTGGAGGGATGTATATGCGAAAAAAGGATTTATGGATCTTATTTGGTGCCGTTGCTGCGGCACTGATTTTGGCTGTCAGCCAATTTGCTTACAGAACCATTGAAACAGGTGCCTGGGGGTTAAGCTTTCGTACCGAAGGACAGCCTCCGGCAGGACCGGTGAGCAACCATCAGCTAAAGGACTATGATGGGGTATATTTGGGAGACCCCACCCAAAAGATCTTGTATCTAACCTTTGATGCCGGGTATGAAAACGGCTGCACAGAAAAGATCCTGGATATTTTGAAAGCACATCAAGTACCTGCCGCCTTCTTTTTGGTGGGCAACTATATAGAAAAGAATCCGGATCTGGTTCGCAGGATGGTGGCAGAAGGACATATTGTAGGCAATCACACTATGCACCACCCGGATATGAGTAAGCTCACCCAAAAGGAAGCCTTTCAAAAAGAGCTGAAGGATCTGGAAGATCTCTTTTTCTCCGTCACCGGAAAAGAATTGCCCAAATACTACCGCCCTCCACAGGGGATCTATAGCGAAGAGAACTTAAAAATAGCGCAGGAACTGGGTTATAAAACGGTATTTTGGAGTCTTGCCTATGTAGACTGGAACAACAATGCCCAGCCGACCCGGGAAACGGCAATGAAAAAGCTGATTCCCCGAACCCATAACGGCGCAGTGATCCTGCTCCATTCCACATCTGCCACCAACGCAGAATGTCTGGATGAACTCCTCACCCGCTGGAAGGAGATGGGCTACACCTTCCAGCGGATCAATGACCTGTTTGCATAAAGAAACTGCGGCATTGTACAGCGTAAATAGCTTGACAATTTCCCACCACTTTCCTATAATTTCAGTATATATCAAAAAAAGGAGAAGGTTATGATCACAGAGGATAAAATTTTAGAGTATCAAGCTGCCATCAGCGAGACCTTTAATACCGGCGACGTGGCAAAGCGTTTTGAATTATCTAATCAACTTTACAATGAAACCAACAAGAACTATTCTTATTTCTTAGGCGCCTGCTATCTGAACGGCTGGGGTGTTGGACAGAATATTAACTGGGCAGCCCAGCTTCTCACCGGGGCAGCAGACCATCAGGACAATTATAACTATGCCTGCTATCTGGCAGCCATTGCCTACTACCGGCTGCAGGATTTCGAAAATGCCTTTGAATGGTTCTGCAAGGCAGAAGAAGCCGGTGTCCGGGACAGCGTTGCCCTGTTTGCAGACTCCGCTGCTGGCTGTGCATTTAATCTTTGGGAAAAAGTCCGGACCGCCTTCCTGCAAAGTGAGGTAACCCAGGGTGCTTCCATTGTCAAAAAGTTTATGGCCATTGGCATTGAACTGTATATGGAGGCTGCCGAACAAGCACCGGAAACTATGAATGCTTCCCTTTATTGCGGATACGCCAGACTGCTGATCCTGATGTACAATATGGGCACCACAGGAATGCTGGATATGCAGGAAGTTGCTACCGATTCCTTAAGCGGCATCGTTGCCGGCGGTCTGGAAGCACTGCAGAAAATGCTGGATACAGAGGCACACAATAAGGTCCTTGCAAAATGCATCATCGGTGCCCATTTCCTGGAGGAACACGGTGCACCGCTGGTGGCAGAATATCTCCGTGCCTTCCTGGCATTAATGGAGAGTACACGGGATCGGTCTGCCGTTGCATTCTATCGGGCAAGATGGCATATGAAACGAATCGGCGAAATGCGTAACACCGATCCGGACGCTGCTTTGGTTGCCAATATTTTCACCGATATTGACGGTCAATACCGGTTGGCAGAGCATAAATACAGTGCAACCGTTATGAATATGATGCGGTCCGGTCAACTGCCGGATCTCACAAAGTCCTTCCTGCCCGGCTATGCGCCGGCTGCAGAAAGCTGCGAAAACTTTATGGTTATGTTCCGGAATGCCCATAGCAGTGCCCAGCAGTCTGCCACACAAAATCCGGCAGAAAAAGCCGGCGGATTCCTGAAGAAACTTTTTAAGTTCTGAGAGGCAGAAAAATGACCTTTATCATTGCTTTAGTGATCCTGATCATACTTTCCTGCTTTTTTATGGGACTTCGGGCATATATGAGTTTTTGTGCCCTTGTGGTGGGATTGCCTGCCACACTGGTTGGCTTATTCGGCGAGAAGGCACTTATGATCGCAGGTCTGCTCGCTGTGGCTTATGCCTTCCTGGCAGCCTATTTCACCGTCCGCACTTCCCCTAAAAGTATGCTCCGCCTGCAGATCCTCCGCTTTTTCGGCTACGGAATGTTTCGCTTTCTCCAGGTGATCATGATCATGCTTATTATCTTTATCCCCCTTGCTAATGTCTTCGGTCAGTTTGCCCGGAGCTACCGGGATGTGATCATCGTAGACTGTCTGGGAAGAGAAATCGGAAGAACAACGGTAGATGACCGCAACAGAGGACCTAACGGAGAAGAGTATGATGATCCGGACGATTGGTATTAAATTATGATAAAACGTGAGCACCTCATTTTTGAGGTGCTCACGTTCAATATATTAGAGAATGTAAGTAGAAACTGCCAAAATAGCAATTACGATCACGGTGTAAACTGCTGCGGGAATGGCACAGGTACGGATGATCCTGCCCTCTCTACCGCCGGTGCCTACTGTTGCACAGGCTGCCACTACATTGTTCACACAAATCATATTGCCAATAGAACCGCCCACAATATTCACAGCCACGATCATAATTACATCCAGTCCCAAATTCTGGGCGGACATATACTGCAGGTTGGTAAACAGTGTAACCGCAACCGTATTGGAGCCGGAAATAAAGGCACCCAAAACACCGATAACAGGAGAAACGATAATGTACAGCAGATCGCCAACCTTGGACAATGCCTCAGCCATATAGAAGATCATACTCTTGATTCCAGGGTCTGCCACATCGTTACTGCCGGAGTACCGGAGGATCTGCACCAGTGCCAAGCCAAACACCAAAGCAACGGCAGCTCCACTAACCTGCTTCAAGGATGCCAGCCAGGCATTTTTTACATCTGCCGCCTTCATTTTGTGCATAAACACGGTAATGATGGCAACCAGCACAAATACCGTGCCAGGCACGTATGCCCATTTCAAGGTAAATGCCGTGTTGGGTACACCGAACAGGTTGCCGGTCTTGATCACAAAAATGCCTTCCTGAAGCATCTGCTTGATGCCCAGTGCCGGGATCCGGGTAAGGATCAGAATTACGGCGATCAAAACATAAGGGATCCAGGCGCGGAGTAAAGACATATTGGAGGGATTGGGTTTTTCCGGAGCGTGGGTTGCTTTCCAGCCTTCATCCCACTCTTCCTCTTTGCCAAAATGCCATACGGTTTTGGGAGTCAGGAACCGGAACTTTGCTGCAAGCACAGTAATTATCAATCCGATCAGTGCACCGAAGATGGTGGGGAATTCATAACCGATGAACATTGCCACCAAAAAATAAGGTACGGTAAAGGACAAGCCTGCAAACAATGCAAAGGGCAGCACCTGCAGTGCAGGCTTGAAGGAACGCTGAGGGCTGAAGAACTTACACATCATTGCAACTGCAATAAAGGGGATCAGCGTACCAGCAATGGCATGGGGAATGGCAGTCCATACAGACAATGCCTGCCGGAAACCTTCATTGGCAACTTCCCCACCCAAACAGGCAAAGGCCTGGGCAACGGGTGTACCTATCGCGCCAAAGGCAACCGCTGTACTGTCACAGATCAAAGCAACCACCACCGCAGCCACCGGCGGGAAGCCTAAGCTCACCAGCAGCGGTCCTGCCAAAGCTGCAGGTGTACCGAAGCCGGCAGCACCCTCGATGAAGGAAACGAACATAAAGCCAATGATGATCGCCTGCACCCGGGCATCGGGGCTGACTGCTTTAAATCCGTTATTAATGGTGGACATACCGCCGGACATTTTCAGAGTATTCATAACCAGAATTGCACCGAAAATAATGATCAGCACTTCAAAGGAGCTGAACAGTCCGGAAATGGAATATGCCAACAAGGTAAGCAGTTCCATATTCCAAAAGAAGAATCCCAGGATCACAACCATCACCCAGGAGACCGGCATTGCATACTTTGCAGGAACATTGAAAGCAGCCATTGCCACAACACAGAACAGGATCGGGATAAATGCCAATAATGCGTACATTTTCATTACCTCTCAATCACAGATTGAATAAATCCTACCATATACAGATTGCTTTCGCTAGAGATATCTTGTATAATAATGGCAATATTTTGGTATGGAGGCAATTTTTATGGAAGGAAAAGCCGGTTCGAACCTAAATGACCGCCAATATAAAGTGGTGGTGGCATCCAATTCCCATTTCCCCAGCCATATTCATAATGTTTATGAGGTTCTGTGTGTCCGGGAAGGCTCTGCCAAAGCAGAGATCAACGGAAAAGAATACTTATTGGAAAAAGGACAGGGTTTGGCAGTGTTTCCCTTGGAATACCATTCCTATACAGTAGACGTTTCTTCCTGTGTGGAGATTTTCATTTTCTCACCCCATTTTATTGGTGAATTTCAGGAGCAGGCAGCCGGACGAAAACCCGTGGACGCTTGTTTGAATGTATCTGACATTCCCTCTTTTCCTACCGATAGCAGCAATATTTTGTGCATAAAATCGTTCTTCTACGATTTGTGCAGCAAATTATTGGACCGTGTTTGTTTGACACAAAGCATCCAGGAGGGCAGTGATCTTTCCCTTTTAGATAAACTGTTCCTATTCGTGGACAAGCATTATCAAGCCCAGTGTTCCCTTGCCGACGCTGCCCAATCCTTGAAATATGACTATACTTATCTTTCCAAACTTTTCAAAAGCAAAACCGGTATGCGTTTTAATGATTATGTAAACCAATTTCGCATCGGTCATGCCAACTATCTTCTTTACAGCAGCGACAAAAGCGTAACGGAAATTGCCTATGATGTTGGTTATAATTCTGTCCGCACCTTTAACTGGGAGTTTCAAAAGATTATGCACACCACCCCGGCAAAATATCAATCCGGTTTAAAACGGTAAAAACCACCCTGTTATGGAAAACCATAACAGGGTGGTTTTTACATATCGTCAAGGGAATTTTCCTTTTCTATTTTTGTAAGAAGCTCTTTTTCCCGGACGCGCCGTTTCTTTAACTCCTGTGCGATCACATCAATGATCTTTTCCGGATACTTGATTCCATCCTCTCTGCCATGGTCCCACAGAACCTCCAGCAGCTTGGATGTAGGGATCTGACGCACATAGTTTTCAATAGAATATCCTTCCATATCCATACTTTGCCGCTGAAATGCTGCTTTCCGGGGTTGTTTCACAGTGACCTTAACTTTTTTCTTATTTTGCTCCATAAGGTGTTTCCTTTCCCGTTATTTCAGCCGCTTTTCCAATGTGGCAGAGGACAGTGCAGAAAGATGGACCCGGGACATACCGTATTCTGTTGTAAGAACAAAGGATTTCGGCAGATCGTCACAGGGTACAACCTGTCCTTCCGCTTCTGCCCGGTTCAAGAATTCCCGTGTCCGCTTGGAGGTGGTGGTATTGTCCATATCGAAAATACCGATCACCGATGCCTCCCGGACTGCCATATCATTGCCGATGGATAAATACATAGCGATTCCTCAAATACTCTTAAACTTTTGGGATTGCTCCACTGCCATTTGGTCACACCGGTTGTTCTTAGGGTTGTCTGCGTGGCCTTTGACCCAATGGTAGTGCAGCCGGTGTACCTGTGAAAGATCCAGCAGGATCTCCCAAAGATCCGGATTCAACGCAGGTTTTTTATCGGATTTGATCCAGCCCTTTTTCCGCCATCCCCATGCCCAGCCCTTTTCCAAAGCGTCAATGACATATTTGGAATCGGAGTAAAGCTCCACGATGCAAGGCTCTTTCAATGCCTGCAGACCGGAGATCACGGCAGTCAGCTCCATACGGTTGTTGGTGGTGCTTTCCGCACCACCGGACAACTCCTTTTCAATTCCGTTAAATTCCAGGATCGCACCCCAGCCTCCGGGACCGGGATTTCCGGAACAGGCACCGTCAGTATACAAAGTTACGGTTTTCAAGCTTCCGTCTCCTCTTCGGAAATAGCTTCCACCCGCTCCAGAGATACCAGCTTATTGCCTTCCTCGATGCGCATAATGATAACACCCTGCACATCCCGCTTATAAACATTGATGGAAGCAGCGGGCACACGAATGATCACACCGCCGTTTTCGATCAGCATAATATCGTCTGTTTCTTTAACCACACGGCAGCCTGCAACCTTACCGGTCTTGGGTGTGATATTATAGTTTTTAAGACCCTTACCGCCACGGCTCTGGGCAGTCTTTTCGCCGTTGGCACCGGTACGCAGGTACTCAGAAAGGGCAGTTCGCTTACCGTAACCGTTTTCCGTTACCGTCAGCAGTGTCATTCCCTCTTCTGCCTTCTCTGCACCGATCACTTTATCATCACCGGTTAACATAATACCACGAACACCGGCTGCCATCCGTCCCATAGGCCGCAGATCAGTTTCGTTGAAGCAGATTGCCATACCGTTGGCGGTGGCAAGGATGATATTATCGTTGCCGTTGGTGCGGATCACATTGATCAGCTGATCACCCTCGTCCAGGGTCAGAGCACGGATACCGGTTCTTCTCCGGGTAGACAGTGCAATAAAGGGGATCCGCTTTACAGTACCCTTCCGGGTAACCATCACCAAATACTCATCCTCGTGGAATTCCCGCGTTACCACCATTGCAGTGACAGTTTCACCGGGTTCCAAAGGCAGGATATTTACCATTGCCGTACCCCGGGCAGTTCTGCCAGCCTCCGGAATTTGATAACCCTTCCGGTGGTGGACCTGTCCACGGTCCGTAAAGAAGAGAATATGATCGTGGGTAGAAGCAGCATTTAAGCTCTTCACGTAATCTTCATCCTTAAGATTCTGGGCATTGACACCTCTGCCGCCACGGCTTTGGGTCCGGTAAGTATCCACCGGCATTCTCTTGACATAGCCCTGGTTGGAGATGGTGAATACACACTGTTCCTCTTCGATCAAGTCTTCAATATCGATCTCATCCTCGATATCCTGGATCTCAGTCTTTCTTTCATCACCGAATTTGTCCCGGATAGCAATGAGTTCTTCTCTGAGAACAGTCTGCAGCTTCTGAGGATCTGCCAGCAATTCATTATAATAAGCGATTTTCTCCTGCAGCTCATCAAATTCTGCCTGGAGCTTTTCCCGGTCAAGTCCCTGCAATGCTTTCAGGCGCATATCCAGAATTGCCTGTGCCTGCACATCATCCAAACCAAACCGCTGGCACAGACGCTCCTTGGCATCGTCATAAGCACTGCGGATGATACGGATAACCTCGTCGATATTATCCTGTGCAATGAGCAGACCCTCCAACAGGTGGGCACGCTCCAGGGCTTTCTTCAGATCGTACTGGGTACGGCGGGTCAGAACTTCCATCTGGAAGGTGAGATACTCGTCAATGATCTGCGGCAGGGACAGGATCCGGGGCTGCTTCTGATCATCTACCAGTGCCAGCATAATAATACCGAAGCTGGACTGCAAAGCCGTCTGCTTAAACAGGGTATTCAGCACAACCTGCGGATTGGCATCCTTTTTCAGCTCTATAACCATTCGCATACCGTTCCGGTCGGTTTCGTCCCGGAGGTCGGAAATGCCATCCAAACGCTTATCCTTTACCTGTTCGGCAATGTTTTTGATCAGCTGACGCTTATTCACCTGATAGGGCAGCTCTGTAACAATGATCCGCACCCGGTCATTTCCAAATTCTTCAAATTCTGTACGGGCACGGACTACCACCTTGCCTCTGCCGGTGGCATAAGCTGCCCGGATACCGCTGCGACCCATAATGATACCACCGGTGGGGAAATCCGGTCCGGAGATATGATCCATCAGATCCACCATGGTTACTTCCGGATCGTCCAGCACTGCCACACAGGCATTGATCACTTCCGTAAGGTTATGGGGCGGAATATTGGTTGCCATACCAACGGCAATACCGGAAGAGCCATTGATCAGCAGGTTGGGGAACCGGCTGGGCAGCACCCGGGGTTCTTTCCGGGATTCATCGAAGTTGGGATCCCAGTTGACGGTATCTTTATCGATATCCCGAAGCATTTGGTTAGACAGCTTGGAAAGTCTTGCCTCTGTATAACGGTAGGCAGCCGCAGGGTCGCCATCTACAGAACCGAAGTTACCGTGGCCGTCCACCAGCATATAACGCATAGAGAAATCCTGAGCAAGACGCACCATTGCATCGTAAACTGAAGCATCACCGTGGGGATGGTACTTACCCAGCACATCACCCACACAGGTGGCAGATTTCTTAAAGGGCTTATCAGAGGTCAAACCGCTCTCGTACATTGTATAAAGAATACGGCGGTGTACCGGCTTCAAGCCGTCCCGAACGTCCGGAAGGGCTCTGCCGACGATGACGCTCATGGCGTATTCAATGTAGGATTTTTCCATTTCATCCACAAGATTGGATGTGGTAATTGCCTGATCCGGGAACAAAATATCCTCCGGCTTATAATTACGGTTATGCTTAGCCAAAATGCGTCACCTCCTTAAATATCAATATTAATAGCATACTTGGCGTTCTTTTCGATCCATTCTTTCCGGGGCTCAACCTGCTCACCCATCAAAATGGTAAAGATCTCGTCTGCCCGGCGGGCATCCTCCAGGGTGATTCGCCGCAGTGTCCGCTTCTCCGGATCCATAGTGGTCTCCCACAGTTCATCCTTATTCATCTCACCAAGACCCTTGAACCGGTTGATGTCCACTTTGGCATTGCTCTCTCCCCGAAGCTCTGCAGAAACCTGATCCCGTTCTTCATCGGAATACGCCACTCTCACAGTTTTACCTCTTGTGAGCTTGTAAAGAGGCGGCACAGCAGAATAAACATAGCCGTTTTCGATCATAGGACGCATATAGCGGAAAAAGAAGGTCAAAAGCAGCGTACGGATATGAGCACCGTCTACGTCCGCATCGGACATAATAATTACTTTGTGATAGCGAAGCTTTTCAATATCAAAGTCCTCACCGATACCGGCACCCAGTGCCACGATCAGCGGATACAGCTTATCATTGCCGTAGATTTTATCGGCTCTTGCCTTCTCTACATTCAGCATCTTACCCCACATTGCCAGAATTGCCTGGAACCGGGAATCTCTGCCCTGAATGGCAGAACCTGCAGCAGAGTCACCCTCGACGATGTAAATTTCGCACAGAGAGGGGTCCCGCTCATTGCAGTCCTGGAGCTTATCCGGCATCTGTCCGGATTCCAGACCTGTTTTACGGCGAACGGATTCTCTTGCCTTCCGGGCAGCTTCTCTTGCCCGGTTTGCCATCATTGCCTTTTCCAGAATGATCTTTGCCGTGGCAGGATGCTCTTCAAAGTAAGTTGCCAGCTCTTCGTTGACGATTTGATCTACCAAAGTACGGATATAGGCATTACCCAGCTTTGCCTTTGTCTGACCTTCAAACTGGGCATCTGTCAGCTTTACGGAAATGACGGCGGTGATACCCTCCCGGCAGTCCTCGCCGGAGACCTTGTCGTCACCCTTGATGATGC
>JAZQHW010000148.1:0-13810 GCA_045540795.1 Faecousia sp.
AAAAAGTGCATCCCTCGCGGGATGCACTCATTCGTTATGGGGCTGCGTTTTGGAACAACGCTGTTAACTTACTGACATTGTCCTTAAAAAGCGCTGCTTTTTTGTTCGTTTTATTGACCCGGAACTGTCCAGGGATTCTGGAAGGTGTAGGTGGTTGCTTCCACAATGACCTTTTCCATTTCCTCTGTCACTGTCAAATCACCCAAAACCTGTGCCCGTCTGTGGCGCAGACCTGCCGGAACCGTATCCAGCTTCACTTCTGTCACCGGTGCACCGGTGAAAAGCTGGGTATACCAGGCATAGGCAGCGATGAGTCTGCCATAGTCCGACAAATGGGTGTAATCCCGGTAGATCTCTGTCTGGGGAACATCCTGCACCATGGTTGCGTGGGTAATGGCAGAGGAGCAGCAGATGGCTGCCGAATACATAGGATCTGTCAAAATGCCAGCCTTCACTTCTTCGTGCATCTTCGTCAGCTGCACCACCGGGTCAAATCCGTAGTTGGTGATCAGCATCTGCTTGAAACCGGAAGGGGGCTGGGGATCGTGGGTCTCTGCAAACAGGCTCTCGTCATTGGGACTGGGCCAGGTAGTGTGCCAAAGCAGCTCATAGGGCTCCTTCGCATAGTCTGCAATGACGCTGGCAAGATAATCCCGTCCGGTTTTATACATCGTGCCGTCATAGTCATTTCTGGTGCCCTGCATTGCGATCAGATCCCACTGCTGATCCCGCACGCCCATCTGCATACTGGCTTCTTCAATGGCTTCCCATGCTTCTCCGCTGTTGCGATAGTACACATATACACGCTCTTCCCTTTTGGCAAAGCCTTCGTGCTGATGCAGGGAGCAGCCGCTGTAATACAAAATGCCGATCATAAACTTCTGATCCGGTGCTTCTGCCTTCAGCACCTCCGGCAGCAGCCAGAAGGCATCGTTGGAGTGACTGTTGCCGATGAGCAGAACCTTCATAACGGCCTCTTCTTCCGGAGATTGGGTAGGCTCCGGAGCCTGTGTGGTTTCCTCCGGTGCTTTATTTCCGCAGGCAAGCAAGCCTGCCACCGTCAGCAAACATAACATCATACATAAAAACCGCTTCATTTTCTTTCCTCCTGTGTAATTAAAAGCTGAAATGCGCCGTATGCACCGGCATCATTGCCCAAAGTTGCCAGGGCGAATTCCACATCCCGGCAGACGTGGAATGCCTTTTCCCGGAAATGCCGCCGGACTCCCTCCAAAAGAGGCTGTCCCGCTTTACTGACACCGCCCCCAAGAACGATCCGTTCCGGATCCACCACGCAGCAGATATTCGCCAAAAACTCACCCATAAATCCGTAGACCTGCTCCAAGACTCCGTTTGCCGCAGGATCTCCGGCAGCAGCGGCATCAAACACATCCTTGCAGGTGAGATCTTCCTTCTGCATACAGGAAGGCTCACCGGCAGCCAGTGCCTTCTTTGCCAGCCGGACAATGCCGGTGGCAGAGCAATACTGCTCCACGCAGCCCCGTTTTCCGCAGCCGCAGAATTCCGCTTCCTCCCGGTTTAAGGTCAGATGACCGATCTCACCGCCAGCGCCGTGGACACCGGGGAGCACCCGCCCGTCCAGGATAATACCGCCGCCGACACCGGTACCCAGGGTTGCCATCACCATATTCCGGCAGCCTTCGCCGCCGCCCTTCCGGCACTCACCCAAAGCTGCCACATTGGCATCGTTGCCTGCCACTACCTGCACACCGGTCAGCGCACCCAAAACCCCGGGGATATCCACAACGCCCCAGCCTAAGTTTACGCAGCCATTCACAGTACCGTCCCCCCGGACAGGACCGGGTACACCGATGCCAATACCCAAAAGCTGCTCTTTGGCAATATCCCTTTCTGCCAAAAAAGCCTGGATCGCAGTGGCAATATCCGGCAGAATATGCCTGCCGCTATCTTCTGTATTCGTAGGGATCTCCCACTTGTAGAGCATCGTCCCCTGTTCATCAAAAAAGGCGAGCTTCACGGTGGTACCGCCCAGGTCTACGCCAAAACCGTATTTCACAGTTCCATCCTCCCTGTGCTGTATTGCTTCCATTATACATCCCCCCGGCAGAAAAATCTATAGTTATATGAAAAAAACCGTTTCTTTCCGGTTTTTTCCTTGCTATTCGGCAAAACTACAGGTATAATAAGAAAAAACTATCTGCAGGAGGTGTCCGCATGGAACAAAGAGAAGCTGCCTACCGTGGCTGCCTGTTGGGGCTGGCAGTGGGCGATGCCATGGGATACACCGTCGACAAAAAAACCTGGGATGAGATCTGCGCTGATTACGGTCCCAACGGTCTGTTGGGCTATGACCTGGTAAACGGCTGCGCAGAGATCTCCTCCTATACCCAGATCGCAGCCTTCGTCTGCAACGGTATGCTTTTGGGCATTACCCGGGCAGATCCGGACCGTCTTTCCCGGTATGTGGCATTAAGCCTCCGGGAATGGGCAAAAAGTCAGCAGGTCCGTACAGGCGAACGAACCTTCTGCTGGCTGTCCCATATCCCCCAGCTGCGGCACAGAAACTGTATGGACACCCGCATTTTGGACTCCCTCAGCCGGGAGACCCTGGGCACACCGGAAGCTCCGGTGCTTCGCTCTGTCACCCCGGGTGTGATGACTGCCGCGGCAATGATCGGCTTATGCTGGGATCCGGAGCGTCTTTCCGGCAAAAAGCTGGGCAGACTGGCAGCGGAAACCATTGCCTATACCCACGGAGAACCGGAAACCTTCCTTTCCGGTGTCCTCCTTGCCTATATCATTGCCGGCATACTGGAAGAGCCGGAGCTTCCCCTGTCCCGTCAGTTCCCGCTGGCGATCAAAAAGCTTTTAGAGGATTTTGAAGAAGAATATCCTCAGGCACGGAAAGTGGCAGAGCTTACGGAGCGGGCACTGAGCTATGCCCGGGATCCGGAGCTGACACCTTTGGCTGCGGTGTCGATGCTGGAATGCACCACTGCCGCAGAATGTCTGGCAGGCGCGGTGTATGCCTGCTCCATCCACCCGGCAAACTTTGACGAAGCCACCATTGCCGCGGTGAATCACTCCGGCAGAAGCGCTGCCGTAGGTGCCATCACCGGTGCCATTCTGGGTACGAAGCTGGGCAGCGATGCCCTGCCGGAATTCTATCTGGAATGCTTGGAGCCTGCCGGGGTGCTGGAAGAGCTGGCACAGGACCTTGCCCAGCGGAAGCAGCTTTTGCGGATCTTCGACGACAGCTGGGACCAAAAATATGTCCAGGGGCAGCCTTCTAACTGAATTTTTTCAAGAAAACATCCCTTTTTATTGAAAAACCCCTTGCAAAACAGAAACAAGGATGCTATAATACCCATAGTTTAGCGTATACTTTAGGAAAGAGAGGAGCCGGTGCTCCTCTCTTTTTACACGAAAGAAGGGAATTTTTTGAAGATCACAGATCAAGTCACCGCCTTTGCCCAACCCATCGTGGAAGCCTGCGGCTGCAAGCTGTGGGATGTGGAATATGTCCGGGAAGGCTCTGAGCGCTTCCTGCGGCTGTATATCGACAAAGACGGCGGCGTAGACATTGACGATTGCGAAAAGATCCACCGGGCAGTGGATCCGGTACTGGATGAAAAAGACCCCATTGCCGAAAGCTATCACTTTGAGGTCTGCTCTGCCGGACTGGAACGGGCACTGAAGCGCCCGGGAGATTTTGAACAGTTTATGGGCAGTCCCATTCTGGTAAAGCTTTACCGTCCCCGGAACGGACTGAAGGAGATCCCCGGCATCCTTCGGGACTATCAGGAGGGCAAGGTCACCGTAGAAGCCGGTAAAGAAACCATCACCTTTGAAAAATCCGAAGTCGCTCTGGTGCGTCTTCGTGTGGAGTTTTAAGAACCTATACTATTATATATAAACAGTCCGGTATTTCATTCGGACGAAGGAGGAACGAAAAATGGCAAGAGGAACCAGATCCAAGAAGCAGGCAGCCGCACCGCAGGTGGATATCGGCGGCGAGATCTTCGCAAGCCTGCGTGAATTGGAAAAGCTCAAAGGCATTTCTGTAGATTATATGGTGGAGCGGCTGAAGCAGGCTCTGACCAATGCCTACCGGAAGGACCGGGAAGACCATCGGGATATCCCCGCAGAAAATGTGGTGGTGGATCTCAGTGAGAAGGGTCTTTATATGTACCTGGTCAAAACCGCTGTGGAGGAAGTGGAGGACACCGCCATTGAAATGCACATCGATGCAGCACGGAAGCTGAACCCCAACATCCAGCCCGGCGAAACCGTATCCATCCCCGTGGATATTCAGAAGTTCGGCCGTATCGCCGCTCAGACCGCCAAGCAGGTGGTGATCCAGGGCATTCGGGAAGCCGAGCGTGGCGCTGTCTATGAGAACTACTCCTCCAAGGCACAGGAAATGCTCACCGGCACCGTCCTGCGGGTAGATCCCTCCGGTGATATCTTCGTCCGGATCGGTCAGGGCAACGAAGAAAACGATGCCATCCTCCGCACCAGCGAGCAGATCCCCGGCGAAAGCTACAGTGCCGGTGACCTGGTCCGGGTTTACGTGCTGGAGGTCCATAAAGCAAACCGCGGTCCTCTGGTCAATGTATCCAGAACCCACCCCAACCTGGTACGCCGTCTGTTTGAGCTGGAAACGCCGGAAATCGCAGAGGGACAGGTGGAGATCCGCAACATAGCCCGTGAGCCCGGCAGCCGCAGCAAGATCGCTGTCCGTGCCGCATTGGAAGGTCTGGATCCTGTGGGTGCCTGTGTGGGTCCCCGGGGCGGCCGTGTGGGTGCCGTTGTGGAAGAGCTCCACGGTGAGAAGATCGACATCGTTGTATGGAGCGAGGATCCCTGTGAGTATATCCGGGCAGCTTTGAGCCCTGCCGAGGTAGTCAGCGTTACCCTGATCCCCGGTCAGCAGAAGGCTTGTATGGTCGTGGTACCGGACAGCCAGCTGAGCCTTGCCATCGGCAAGGAAGGTCAGAACGCCCGTTTGGCTGCCCGTCTGACAGGTTATAAGATCGATATCAAGCCCGAAAGCCAGGCACAGGCTGTTGTGCAGGAGCCGGAGGAAGTCACGGAATAAGGAGGCGATCGGTATGCAGAAAAAGATCCCTCAGCGGCAGTGTATGGGCTGCCGGGAGCGCAAAGCGAAAAAGGAGCTGATCCGGGTAGTCCGGGAAACCGACGGAACGGTCAGTCTGGACTTCAGCGGTAAGCGCAACGGACGGGGAGCCTACCTGTGCCCCCAGCCGGAATGTCTGAAAAAGGCGCAAAAATCCAAGAGCCTGGAACGGAGCCTGGAAGTTCCCATCCCGGAAGAGGTCTACGAAAGACTCGCCAAGGAAATGGGGGCAGAGCAGAATGGATAAAGCGCTGCAATATATCGCAATGGCACGGAAAGCCGGACGCATCGAGCTGGGAGAAGAACCGGTTGGCGCTGCAGCCAGAGCGCAGCACGCCAGACTGGTGATCGTGGCATCGGATGCTTCGGATCACACCTGGCGCAGAGCCAAAAGCTTTGTTGCCGGCACCGGTCAGGAATGTATCAAAGTTCCCCAAACCAAGGATGAACTGGGTCTTGCCGTGGGCAGAACCAGCCTTGCCATTGCCGCCTTTACCGATCCTGCCCTGGCACTGGCATTTGTGAAGGCATTGAATCAGGAGAATGTATATAAAACTGCCCTGGAAAATCTGGAGACCCGCACCCAGCGGATCCGGCAGCGGCAGGCAGAGGAAAAAGCCCACCAGCGCAATAAGCAACTGGGCCGTTCCAAGCGGAAGAAGTAACGGAGGTGCTTATATTGAGTATGAAGTATCGTTTGAAAGAACTGGCAGCTGACTTTGGTATGACCCCCAAGGAGATCAGCCAGATCGTAGAGAAGTTTTTTGAGAAACCCAAGTCCAATACCCACGTTCTGACAGAAGAAGAGCTGAATGTGGTATTTGACTACATCACCCAGACCAACCAGATCGAATCCATTGAGGTGGTCTTTGCCACCGCTATGGCAAAGGAAACACCCAAGGCTGCGCCTGCTCCCAAGGCAGAGCAGCCGGCAGAAGAGAAGAAAACTGACAAGCCCAAGGCAAAGGAGCCTGCCGTTGCCCCCCGTCAGGAGAAGCAGCCTGCAGCCCAGCCTCCCAAGGCAGAAAAACCTGCCAAGCCGGCAGAGCCGGAGCGGAAGCGGGAGCGCCGTGTGGTGGATACCTCTGCGGTGCAGGTGAATACCAACCGCTTTGCCGATGTGGACAATCTGGTGGACCAGCGTGTGCAGGATTACCAGGGCGGTAAGCAGCGCATCGGTGGCAAAAAGGGTCAGCAGAACAGAAAAGATAACAAGTTCAAGGGCAACAAAGCCCGTAACGAGGAGCAGGAGAAGCTCCGCCGCCTGCAGATGGAGGTGGCAAGAAAAGCACCTGTCACCGTAAAGATCCCCGATGAGATCTCCGTAGGCGAGCTGGCAAGCCGGATGAAGAAGACTGCCGGTGAAGTTATCAAGTGCCTGATGAAGAACGGTGTTATGGCTGCCATCAACCAGACCATCGACTTCGACACCGCAGAATTTGTGGCTGTGGAATTGGGCTGCAAGGTGGAGCGGGAGATCACCGTTACCATCGAGGAGCGGATCATTGACGATCACGAGGATACCGCAGAAGAGCTGGTCACCCGTGCCCCTGTTGTGGTGGTTATGGGTCACGTCGACCACGGTAAGACCTCCACGCTGGATGCCATCCGGAAAACCTCTGTCACCGCAGGGGAAGCCGGCGGCATTACCCAGCACATCGGTGCTTACACCGTGGATGTAAACGGCAATATGATCACCTTCCTGGACACCCCCGGTCACGCTGCCTTTACTTCTATGCGTGCCCGTGGTGCCAAGAGCACCGATATTGCCATTCTGGTGGTAGCTGCCGATGACGGCATTATGCCCCAGACCATCGAATCCATCAACCACGCCAAGGCTGCCGAGGTTCCCATCATTGTTGCCATCAACAAGATGGATAAGCCGGAAGCCAACCCGGACCGGATCAAGGAGCAGCTGACCCATCACGATCTGATCCCCGAGGAATGGGGTGGCGATACCGTTATCGTCCCCATCTCCGCCAAAACCGGTATGGGTCTTGACGACCTTCTGGAAATGGTGATCCTCACCGCAGAGGTGCAGGAGCTGAAAGCCAATCCCAACCGCCGTGCCAAGGGTACTGTTATCGAAGCACGGCTGGATAAGACCCGTGGTCCCATTGCCACCCTGCTGGTGCAGAACGGCACACTGAATCAGGGTGATATCGTCATTGCCGGTACTGCCGTAGGCCGTGTCCGTGTAATGACCAACGATAAGGGCCGTACCGTAAAAACCGCCGGTCCTTCCGTACCTGTAGAGATCACCGGTCTGGCAGAGGTTCCCGTCCCCGGTGACGAGTTCAACGCTGTTACTGACGAGCGTATGGCCCGGGAGCTGGTGGAACAGAGAAAGCAGAAGATCAAGGACGACGCTGCCAACGCAATGCAGAAGGTCACTTTGGATAACCTCTTTGCCAAGATGCAGGAGGGCGAAATGAAGGAGCTGCCCCTGATCGTCAAAGCTGACGTGCAGGGCTCTGCAGAAGCCGTGAAAGCTTCTCTGGAGAAGCTGTCCAACGAGGAAGTCCGTGTCCGGGTCATCCACACCGGTGCCGGTGCCATCAACGAAAGTGATATCCTGCTGGCATCCACTGCCGGTGCTATCATCGTCGGCTTCAATGTCCGTCCCGATGCCGGTGCCCAGGCAAGTGCCCAGCGTACCGCTGTGGATATGCGGTTCTACCGGGTGATCTACGATGCCATCGATGAGATCGAGGCTGCTATGAAGGGTATGCTGGCTCCCAAGTTTGAGGAAGCCATTATCGGTCACGCAGAAGTGCGTATGACCTATAAGGTATCCGCCATCGGCACCATTGCCGGCTGTATGGTCAAGGACGGCAAGGTCACCAGAGATGCCCAGGTGCGTGTGCTCCGGGATAACATCGTCATTCACGAGGGCGAAGTGGGCTCTTTGCAGCGGTTTAAGGACGCTGCAAAGGAAGTTACTGCCGGCTATGAATGCGGTATGAGCATCTTGAAGTTTAACGACATCAAGGAAGGCGACGTCTTTGAGTGCTTCGTTATGGAAGAAGTAAAACAGTAACCGAATTGCTGCGCCGTGCCCCATAGCGACACGGCGCAGTATGTCTTAAAGGAGTGTAATTATGGCATCCAATCGAATCGGTCGGATCAACGAAGAGATCCAGAAGGAGCTCTCCTCTCTGATCCGCACCTTAAAAGACCCCAGAGTTCAGGACACAATGATCTCCATTACCCACGTGGAAACCACGCCGGATCTCCGCTGGGCAAAGATCTATGTCAGCTTCCTGCAGGAAGAGCGTGCAGAAGGTGCTCTCAAGGGCTTGAAGTCTGCCGGTGGCTACCTGCGCCGGGAGCTGGGCAGAGCCCTGCAGCTGCGGTATACTCCGGAGCTGGTGTGGGCACTGGACGATTCCATCACCTACGGTGCAAAAATGCTGAAGCTCATTAACTCCCTGGAGGTAGATAAAGATGGCGATTCTGACAGCCAGTGAAACCGCCGCATATCTTTCTGAGCGTGACGGCTTTGTGATCCTCACCCACCGCCGCCCCGACGGGGATACTTTGGGCTCTGCCGCCCTGCTTTGCAGAGGTCTGCGGCAGCTGGGCAAAACAGCTTATATCCTGGAAAACCCCGAAGTTACCCCCAAATATGCGTTTCTCACCCAGGGCTTAACTACTGCCGCCCCTATGGAAGGCGCTACTTTGGTAAGCGTAGATATTGCCGCGGCAGATATGCTGCCCGGTGCTTTCTCCCATTTGGCAGACCGGATCGCATTGCGGATCGACCACCACAGAAATCCCGTTCCCTTTACGGACTTTGAGCTGGTGGATCCCATTTCTGCTGCCTGCGGACAGATCGTATATGATGTACTGCTGCAAATGGGCGCAACACTGGATATTCCTATGGCAAATGCCCTGTATACTGCCGTGGCAACGGATACCGGCTGCTTCCGCTTTGCCAACGCACAGCCCCAAACCTACGAAACAGCCGCCGCCTGTGCCCGGGTAACTCCCTATCTCCGGGAGCTGAACCATACCCTGTTCGGCACCGTTTCTCTGAACCGGCTGCGGATCCAGGGCTGGATGGTGGAGCACGGGGAGTTTTTGGAAAATGGTGCCGTTTGCATCTGTGCCATCCCCTTGTCTGTGGAAAAGGAGCTGGGTGTCACGGAAGATGATATGGAGAATATCTCCGGCTTTCCCCGTTCCATTGAAGGGGTGCATATTGCCGCCACCCTCCGGGAGGAAGCATCCGGTCGGATCAAGCTTTCCATCCGCTGCCTGCCGGAATACGATGCCGGCAGCATCTGCGCCAAATTTGGCGGCGGCGGTCATATGGGTGCCGCCGGTGCCAGCTTTGATCTAAGTATGGACCAAGCCATCGCTGCCGTAAAGGCTGCTCTGCCTCCCATTGACCCTGCCCTGGGCAACAAAGCTATCAACGGCTGAGGAGATTGCTATGAACGGCATCGTAATTATTGATAAACCTGCCGACTGGACAAGCCAGGACGTAGTTTCCAAGCTTCGTGGCGTGCTCCACACCAAGCGTATCGGCCACGGAGGCACTTTGGATCCTATGGCAACGGGAGTCCTGCCGGTGTTCGTGGGCAGAGCCACCCGGGGAGTGGAGTTCTTTGAGCACGCAGTGAAAACCTATGAAGCCGTACTGCAGCTGGGGATCACCACCGACACCGAGGACATCACCGGCACCGTGCTCCGGGAAGCACCGGTGAATGTAACTTTGGAGGCGCTGGAAGAAGCCCTTACCGGTTTCCGGGGGGAGATCTCCCAAATTCCTCCTATGTACTCTGCTGTTAAGGTAGGCGGGCAAAAGCTTTGTGACCTGGCACGCAAGGGCAAGGAAGTGGAACGAAAGCCCCGGAATATCACCATCCACAAGCTGGAATGTACCGAATTTACAGGCACCACCGCCTCCCTTACCGTAACCTGCTCCAAAGGCACCTATATCCGCACCCTGTGCAAGGATATCGGTGAAGCTTTGGGCTGCGGCGGCTGTATGGCACAGCTTCGCCGCACCGCCGCCGGAGCATATACCATCGAGGAAGCCATTCCTTTGGCAGAGCTGGTGGCACACCCCAACCCGGAGGAATGTCTGATGCCTGTGGACAGTATGTTCCCCCAGTACCCGGCAGTGACCCTGACGGAAAAACAAACCCTTCGCTGCCGCAACGGCAACAGCTTTTCCATCGCCCTCCCGGCAGGCACCTACCGTGCCTATAGCCCCCAAGGGGAGTTTCTGATGCTTGGAAAGACAGACGGAGAAGTTATGTCAACCGTTAAAAGCTTTTTTGCCGTTGCTGACTGATAAAAAGGACAACATCCGCTTATGAAACAGAAATACATCTATGCTCTGGGTTTTTTTGACGGTGTCCACTTGGGGCATCAAGCCCTTTTGGATACCTGCCTTACCTTAGCAAAGGAAGCCGGCTGCCGGGCAGGTGTGGTGACCTTCACCTCCCACCCGGACACGTTGGTTGCAGGCAATACCCCAAAACTCATCAATACAACGCAGGACCGGAAGGGGCTTTTGTATGCCTACGGAATGGAAACCGTGGTGGAGCTGCCCTTTGACCGGGAACTGATGACCACCCACTGGTCGGAATTCCTCTCCGCCCTCACCCGGGAAAATGCCGCCGGCTTTGTCTGCGGCAGTGATTTCCGGTTCGGTGCCGGTGGCAGCGGTACTGCAAAAAAGCTCTTAAGCTTCTGTCAAAGCCGGAATATGCCCTGTGCCGCCGTTCCCCAGCAGCTGCTAAACGGCATCCGGATCTCCTCTACATATATCCGCAGCCTGTTGGAAACCGGAGATGTTGCATCGGCAAACCGGTATTTGGGACATCCCCACATTCTCACAGGACAAGTGGTTTCCGGACAACACCTGGGCAGGACCATTGGGATCCCCACTGCCAATTTGCATTTGCCGGAAGAATTGGTGCAGCCGAAGCTGGGTGTCTATGCCTGTATTGCTACTGTAGCCGGTAAGCGATATCCGGCAGTGACCAACATCGGCACCCGTCCCACAGTTAATGGACAAGGCATCACCGTCGAACCCTGGCTTCTGGACTTTACAGGGGATCTTTACGGCACAACGTTGACCCTGGAATTCCATAAATTCCTCCGCCCGGAAGAAAAATTCCCCTCTTTGGAAGCATTGCGTACAGAAATTCAAAAAAACGCCGATCAAACCCTTGCCTGTGTAAAAGAATATCTATAGGAGGAACCTGTTATGCGTAAACACACTTTTCTCCCTGCCCTTTTTGCAGTTTTTGTTCTTTTTTGCCTTCTGCTTCCCCAGAAAGCAGAAGCTGCCACCGCCTGCCCTGACTTTACCTTTACTTCCATCAGCGGAAAAACCGTAACCAAAAGCAACACCGCAGGAAAAGTCAGACTGATCATCTTTTTCAGAACCACCTGTCTGAATTCCAAGGTCACCATTGAGAATCTTTCCAATGCTTATTGGGTCAACCATCCGAATCTGTCCATCATTGCGGCAGAAATGGACGGTGCTTCCACCGACAAGGTCAAGGAATTCGCCAAGACCTACGGCAACAACGGCAAGGATATCACCTTCTGCACCGGGGGAAACGAAATGTGGACATTCCTCCGGGCTGCAGGCTATAATGAGAATTCTATGGTGTTGCCTGCCTGCTTTTTCATTGACGCAAAAAACAATATACAGGCATACACCACAGCCTATCAGGATCCCGCCACCATTCGTAACACATTAAAAAAATACATCAGCTTCCCCACCTATCCTGTAACGGTTACCAGCAACAACCACAGTGCCAAAGCAAATGAGCTTCTCACTTTGATCAATACAGAACGTGCCAAAAAGGGCTTGGCTGCCTTCACGCTGGATACTTCGGTACAATCTGCCGCTATGCAGCGGGTAGCTGAATGCAGCGTTCTGTTCTCTCATACCCGTCCCAACGGGCAGAATTATCTGACCTTATCCGGCTTCACCGGAACACAACGTACAGAATGTATCTCTGCCGGATCTATCCACGCTTCGGAAGTCCTTGCAGAGTGGATGGCTTCCGCCAACGACAAGAAGGCATTGCTCAGCAGCAGCTACAAGTCCGCCGGTATCATGGTTGTGGAGCATGGCGGTTGCTATTACTGGCTGCTCCTGCTCTCCTCCAACACACCCACAAAAACCACTGTGACCACCGCAAAAACAGTCACTGCCAACGTGGCACTGGAGGATCCCACCTGCCTGGATGTGGATACCGGCAAAACCGTATATACCTCCGATAAAATCGTAATCACCCCCTTTGTGGTTAATACCGGAGTTTATGTGGGCACCGATCTTTCTCCCTCCTGCCTGACCTTCACGGCATTGGACCCGAAGGTCGCCACTATCAGTTCAACCGGTGCCATCACACCCTTGAAAGCAGGTACTGCACGGTTCCAGGTAGCCCTTTCCAGCGGCTATTCCTTGGGTACCGTCACCTATACCTTCCGCACCAAGCTGACGGTCCACACACACCCGGTTTCTGTAAGCGTCCCCAAGGGACAGGTGGCAACTGTAAAGGTTGGTGCAGAAGGAGACGGTCTGATCTATCAGTGGTATTATAAAAACTACGGCAGTACCCAATATGCATTGACTACCACCTTCACCGGCAACACCTATTCCGTGACCATGACCCCGGAACGGGACGGACGCAGGGTGTACTGTATGGTCAGCGATCAATATGGCAATAAGGTGATGACTTATTCCGCTTTGCTGACCATCGATTATTATGCCAATATTGTAAAGCAACCGGTTTCCGTCTGTGTCCCCAACGGCAAGGCGGCAAAGGTCAGCTTCACCGCATCAGGAGAAGGACTGACCTATAAATGGTACTATAAAAATGCCAACGAAAGCACATTTACCTACACCCCCACCTTTACCGGCAACACCTATCAGGCTCCTATGTCTGACGAAAGAGCCGGCAGAAGTATTTATTGCATAGTAACAGACCGATACGGACACTCCGTAAAAACCGACACCGTGGTACTGTATCAAGCAGTGAAGCTTACCCGGCAGCCCACATCCGTTGTCACCCCTGCCGGTTCTTTGGCAAGCACCAAGATTCTTGCTACCGGCAAAGGTCTTACCTACAAATGGTTTGTGAAAGACCCGGGGAAAAGCTTTGTCAGATCCTCAATCACATCAAACACCTATTCCTATACAATGACCGCCGCCAAATCCGGTCGGCAGATCTACTGTGTGGTAACAGATTCCTTCGGCAATTCCGTAACCTCCAAAACCGTTACGATGCATATGGGCAATCCGTTAAAGCTTACCCGTCAACCGGTTTCTGTAAAGGTTGCCAACGGCAAAAGTCTGACAGTCAGCTTCACCGCCTCCGGTGATGGATTGACCTATAAGTGGTATTACAAGAACAAAGGGGAAACCAAGTTCACCTACACTTCCACTTTTAAAGGCAATACTTACACCACAGTAATGAACGCAGCCCGAAACGCAAGACAGATCTACTGTGTAATCACAGATAAGTACGGTCAGACGGTGAAAACCAATACGGTCACCATCTCAATGGCAGCAGCGCCCAAGATCACTAAACAGCCGGTAAGCATAAAGGTAGCCAACGGCAAAAGTCTGACAGTCAGCTTCACCGCCTCCGGTGATGGATTGACCTATAAGTGGTATTACAAGAACAAAGGGGAAACCAAGTTCACCTACAC
>JAZQHW010000149.1:0-17624 GCA_045540795.1 Faecousia sp.
TCTGGTATTCCAGTGCGGTGAGCCGCTCCTTGGCGGTAAGGATCTCGTTTTCCAGTTCCTTCAGTTCCTGGGTAATGTATCGCTCACAGTTTGTGAGGGTTTGCTTGCGGATATAGTGTTCAGGTACTTGATCAATAAAGGATTTGGATACTTCGATATAGTAACCGAAAACACGGTTGTAGCCTACTTTTAGGGTGCGGATTCCGGTCCGCTCCTTTTCGGATGCTTCAATGGCGGCAATTGTGCCTTCACCGCCGTTCATAATATCCCGCAGACGGTCAGCTTCCTCGTTGGCACCGGCACGGATCATACCGCCTTCTCTGACAGTCAGAGGCGGTTCGTCAACAATGGTATTCTCGATCAGCTGGGAGCAGTCCTGCAGGGCGTCAATAGATTCCTCAAGTTTTTTGAGCATAGGGGATTCAAAGTTTTGCAGATACTGCTTCAAAAGAGGGAGCGCTTGAAGTCCCCGGGATAAACTCAAAAGATCCCGGCAATTCACAGTGCCGGTGATGATACGGGCAGTAACACGCTCCAGATCGGTAACATCCTTTAGTGCTTCGATCAATTCACCGCGGCAGACAGTTGCACTTACCAATTCTTCAACGGCGGTCTGTCTGCGTCCAATTTCAGCTGGATCTAACAGCGGTTTTTCTAGCCAGCTGCGAATAAGCCGTCCGCCCATTGCGGTATGGGTTTTATCCAAAACCCAAAGAAGTGTGCCCTTTTTTTCTTTTGTTCGCAGGGTTTCTGTAAGCTCCAGATTTCTCCGTGCATCCAGATCCAGTTCCATAAATTTTCCGGTTGTATAGTACTGAAGCTGGCGAATATGAGCAAGATCATTTTTCTGAACAAAACGCAATGTTTCCAATAAGCAACCGGATGCAATCACTGCGGCAGGCAAACCGGTCAGACCTAAGGATGCCAGGGGCAGACCAAAATGAGACTCCAGCAATGCTTGGCTGTTTGCAAAGTCAAACTGCTCAGGTTTTCCTTCGTCAATGCAACTACTGAGTCGATGGAACAGGGCATCCTCTAAAACAGGGTCGTTACAGTTACTGCCGCCACGGATTACTTCGGAGGGGGCAAAACGGCCCAGTTCTGAAGCAGCAGACTGTGCACTTTGACAGACTGTTGCATAGAATGAACCGGTAGATACGTCGCAGAAAGCCAAACCGTAAGTGCTACCGTCGCCGTACAGACATGCCATATAGTTGTTTTTGCTTTCGTCCAGCATACAGCTTTCTGTAACGGTACCGGGTGTGACGATTCGTGTGATCTCACGCTCCACAATGCCCTTGGCAAGGGCTGGATCTTCTACTTGTTCGCAAATGGCAACTTTATAGCCTTTGGCGACTAACCGTGCGATATAGCTGTCCACAGAATGGAAAGGCACGCCGCACATAGGTGTCTGCTCTTCCTTAGGCTTGTTTCTGTCCCGGGTGGTGAGAGTGAGATCCAGTTCCTTCGCTGCGATACGGGCATCATCGTCGAACATTTCGTAAAAGTCACCCAAACGGAAAAACAGGATGCTGTCCTGATTCTGCGCTTTGATTGCATTATATTGCCGTTTCATTGGGGTCAGCTCTTGATTCTCTGCTGCCATATTCTCATTCCTTTTCTGCCAGTTTTCCTGTAAGGCTCCAGGTGGTGGAGCCGGTAATGGTAATGGACACAAATGTGCCGATCAGATCTTCACTGCCGGAGAATCGAACCAGTCTGCCACCCTCCGTCCGGGCGGTGAGCATATCTTTGTCGGTTCCGTCTACCAAGCAACGGTAAGTTTTTCCAACATAAGTGTTGTGTATTTCTTTGGAGATCATGTTTTGAATATCACAAAGCTTGTCAAAACGGCGGTTCTTTTCTTCTTTCAGAGTGGGGTCTTCCATTTTTGCAGCCGGAGTACCGACTCTGGGGGAGAAGATAAAGGTGAACAGGGAGCCGTAACGAACCTGTTCGATCAAAGATATGGTTTCTTCAAACTCTTCTACGGTTTCGCCGGGGAAGCCTACGATCACATCGGAGGTGAGGACAAGCTCCGGCATAACAGATCTTGCATATTGGATCAGTTCCAGGTACTGCTCCCGGTCATAATGCCGATTCATTGCTCTAAGAACCCGGCTGGATCCGGACTGGAAGGGAAGATGCAGTTGCTTGGCGATCTTAGGCTCGGTAGCCATAGTGTCAAAGAGCTTCTTGCCTGCATCCCGGGGATGACTGGTCATAAAACGAATGAGAAAATCACCGGGGATCGCTGCGATCATCTTCAAAAGGTCAGAGAAATCAATACCGTCATCCAAATCCTTGCCATAGGAATTGACATTCTGCCCCAAAAGGGTAATTTCTTTTGTTCCGCTTTGGATCAGCTGGCGGCATTCGGCAAGAATGACTTCTGCTTTTCGGCTTCTCTCTCTGCCACGGACATAGGGGACAATGCAATAGGTGCAGTAATTATTGCATCCGTACATAATGGAGACCCAGGCTTTTAGGGTGTTGTCCCGAAGCTGAGGAAGTCCTTCTGCAATGGAACCGGCTTCGTCCTCTACATAATAGGTGCGTTTTCCCAATGTCAGCACACGGTGCAGGAGTTGGGGGAGTTGCCATAGATGATGGGTGGAAAACACACCGTCAACGTGGGGGAAACTGTGCTTGATCCGTTCCACAATATGATCCTGACCTGCCATACATCCGCAAAGAAGTATTTTCTGGGTGGGGTGGCGGCGTTTTGTGTGGGTCAAAGCACCCAAATTGCCAAACACACGCTGCTCTGCGTGCTCCCGAATGGCGCAGGTATTCATTACAACTGCGTCAGCATTTTCTGCTGTATCAGTCATATCATATCCACAGACAGAAAGAATGCCACGGATCCGTTCAGAATCTGCTTCGTTTTGCTGACAACCGTAAGTTTCTACATATGCTTTGGGGACAGTGTCTCGATCCAACCAGTAAGCACGTATCTTATCGCAAAAGGAAAGCTGAAAATCCAAATCTTCTTTGGAGATAACATTGGTTTTGGGGTTCATAGCTTAGCTCCTTAATATACACTTTCTCAACAATAAATAATATCATTTTTTTCGTAATATTGCAAGGGCAACCGGAAAGAAAAACAGTGAATTGCGGAAAATTTGAAACTTAACTTGCTTTTCTTTATTTGCCGTGTTACACTATTGCCATCAATCCCTTCTTTGGGAGAAAGAGGAAATTTATGATTTGTAAATATTGTAATGCAGAAGTGGAGCAGGATCTGGAGATCTGCCCTGTTTGCGGAAAGAGCCTGACAGAAGAACCGACACCTGTGACTGAGGAGCCGGTGGAGGAAGCTGTTGCTGAAGAGACCACTGAGCAGGAAGAATCTGCTGCTGTGGAAGCAGCGGAAAACTTGACGGAAGAAGTATCAGAAGAAACAGCACAACCTGCGGAAGAAATAACAGAAGAAACCGGCTGGGAAATGCCTCCTGTACAAAAGAAAAGAACAAGCCCCTGGCTAATCGTTTTGGCAGTTTCCAGTGCTGTTATCGCACTGGGTGTACTGGCAATCGCTTTGCTGACATTCCTGGGTGTGGATTTGAAACCCCGTCCCAATGATATCCAGGCAAAGGACTCCTATGTTGTTACTATCGAAGATGCAGAGAAAAAGGCAGAAACTGTGGTGGCTACCATTGGCGACAAGACTTTGAATAATGCGCAGCTTCAGATCTATTACAGAATGCAGCTGCAGGACTTCCTTAGCTACTATAGCAGTTACCTGACCACCTTAGGGTTAGATTTGAGCAAGCCCTTGGCAGAACAGACCTGCTACTTTGATGATACGCTCAGTTGGGAACAGTACCTTCTGGACATTGCGATTCAAACCTGGCAGAATAATCAGACAATGGCATTGCTGGCAGAGGAAGCCGGTTTTACATTGGATGAAACAACTGCTGCGGAACTGGCAAAGCTTCCGGAGATGTTGGAGGAGCAGGCGGTTGAGGGCGAATACGAAAATGCAGAAGCAATGATCAAAGAAGTCCTGGGCAGTGCTTGCACAATGGAAACCTATGTGGACTATGTAACGATGATCACGCTGCGGAATGCTTATTATGCTTCTGAATATGAGAAGCTTACACCCAACGAGGAAGAGATCCACAAGTATTACGTGGACAATGAGGAAGATTTTACAGAAAGCGGAATCACCAAGGAGTCCGGTTTGGTGTCTTCTGTGCGGCATATTCTGGTAATTCCCAAGGGCGGTACAGAAAACGAGGATGGCAGCACTACCTATTCTGAAGAGGAATGGAAGGCTTGCCTGACAGAAGCTGAGAAGATTCTGAAGGAATGGAAGGATGGCGAAGCAACAGAAGAGAGCTTTGCTAAGCTTGCTGATACCTACACTGAAGATGGCGGCTCCAAGGGAACCGGTGGTTTATACACAGATGTGGCTCCCGGCTCCAACTTTGTGGAAGAGTTCCTGAATTGGTCTATCGATATGTCCAGAAAGACAGGGGACACCGGAATTGTTAAAACACAGTTTGGCTATCATATTATGTATTTTGTGGAGGGCGAACCCTACTGGATGAATATGGCAAGAACAAACCTGCTTTCTGAGCGGACAACAGAAATGATCAATGCGGCTGAGGAAAAGTGGCCTATTAAGGTTAACTATAAGAAGATTGTTCTTGCAGAACTGGAACTGCAGTAATTAGAAGAATTGAGGGTATCCCGAAGAAAACGGGATACCCTCTTTACTTACCAAAGATCTGAGATGCTATCACGCATCGGGCAGGTGTGGAAAATGTCTGCAGTAAGCTGCCGGTATTCAGACAGATCAGTAGTTTTTCTCAGCCGTTTATAGAGTTTTTCGCTGCCATCAAACTTATGGATCAAATAGGACCAATGCTCCTTCAGACGGAACATAGCATTCCGTGAACCGCCAAAAGCTTCCAAATAATTGTCCAGCAGCGAGTTATAAAAGCGTTCCAGTATCTCAGCACTGTAGTGCGCATTTGTTAACATACCCGGATCTGCGATCAGTCCTCTTCCCAGCATAACGGAAGATATGGCAGGATACGTTTGAGAGAGATCGTTAATTTGGTGGATGTTTTGAAGATTACCGTTAAAACAAAGGGGTGCGCGGCTGTTTTGTGTGGCATATTCAAATATATCCATACGGATATCCCCTTTGTAAAAATCATTCCGTATTCTTGGATGGATGATCAGTTCGCAAATGGGGTATCGGTTAAAAATCTCCAATAGCCTTGGAAACGCATCCGGATCGGAAAAACCGACTCTTGTTTTGATGGAAATGGGTAGGGGAGCACGGGAGAAAATCGTATAAAGGAAACTGTCTAACACTTCTGGATTTGCAAGCATTCCGGACCCCTTTCCTTTGGCAGTGACTGTGCCGGAGGGGCAGCCCAGGTTGAGATTTACTTCCGGATAACCGATATCTTTACATTGCTGCGCCATCCACAGGAAATCCTCCGGTTCTTTAGTTAAAAGCTGCGGAATAACGCAATGATCCAAAGATGAGAACGGCGGTAATTCCTTTTGCTCCTTTGGGGTAAGACTTCTGTGAACTGTTGGGGAGAAAAAAGGCGTAAAGTACCGATGGATCCCTGGAAAGTATGTACTATGCAGTTGTCTGTAGATCCGGTCTGTAAGACCTTCCAAGGGTGCAAAATAATACAGCATAATATATTTCTCCGTTGAATAGCCGGGTGCGCAGGAATGCTGCGTACCCGGCTTTTGTTTAAATCTCCATAATGACAGGCAGGATCATAGGATTGCGCTTTGTAGTCTTGAATAGGTAGCCGCTGATATCATTTTTGATAGCAGATTTGATTGCGGTCCAATCCCGGACGCGCTTTCTGCCACAGCGTTCGATGGCTTCCATTGCAACGGCTCTCAGTTCTTCCATCAGGTCCTCGGATTCTTTCACATAAACAAAACCACGGGTGATAATATCCGGACCGGTGATCACGGAGCCGTCTTGTGCGGAAATATTGACGCACACAACGATCATACCGTCCTGTGCCAAATGCTTTCTGTCCCGAAGAACTACGCTGCCTACATCTCCAACACCGGTGCCGTCTACAAAGACTTTACCGGCGGGGACTGTACCATTGAGCTTGCAGGTCTTTTTAGTCAGCTCAATAACGTTGCCAATTTCGGCAATACGGACGTTCTTAGCAGGTGTACCCACCTGAACAGCCAGCTTTCCGTGGATTTGTAAGTGCCGCTGCTCACCGTGGACAGGAATGAAAAATCTTGGCTTGCACAGTGCATGAATGATCTTCAGTTCCTCCTGACAGGCGTGACCGGAAACATGTAAGCCTTCGCTCTTCTCATAAACAACTTCCGCGCCTTTGCGATAAAGCTCATTGATGATACGGGATACAGCCTTTTCATTGCCGGGAATGGCAGAGGCGGAGATAATGATCCGGTCACCGGCTTGAATATCTACTTGCTTGTGGGTGGAAAAAGCCATACGGTATAGAGCAGACATATTCTCACCCTGGGAGCCGGTGGAAACAATAACAACTTTGTTTTTGGGCAAGCTTTTGATTGCCGCAAGATCTACGATAGTTCCGGCAGGAACTTTAATATATCCCAGCTCCTGTGCAACCTTCAGCATATTTTCCATACTTCTTCCGGTAACAGCAACCTTACGACCGTAACGGTGTGCCGTTGCCAAAACAGCCTGGATCCGATGCATATTGGAGGCAAATGTGGTTACTACGATTCTCTGGTCGCAGTTTTTAAATTGCCGGTCAAGTCCTTCCGCAACCACGTTTTCGCTGGGGGTGTGCCCCTGACGCTCAACATTGGTAGAGTCGCAGAGCAAAGCCAGGACACCTTGATTTCCCAATTCACCCAGCCGGGCAAGATCGATCATTCCATCCTTGGCAGTAGGATCTATTTTGAAGTCACCGGTCATAACAATCGTTCCTACCGGGGTGTGAATGGCAAATGCTACAGCATCGGCAATAGAGTGGTTTACGTGAATGAATTCAACGGTAAAGCAACCGGCTTTCACTACATCACCGGTTTTGTGGGTGATAAGCTTCACCTTGTCAGCAATGTGATGTTCTTCCAGTTTCAGTTTTACCAGACCGCAGGTCATTGCGGTGCCGTGGATGGGACAGATTACCTGTTGCATACAGTAGGGGATAGAACCAATATGATCTTCATGTCCGTGGGTGATAAACATACCCCGGAGCTTTTTTGCGTTTTGTACCAGATATGTGAAATCCGGTATTACCAGATCTACGCCGTACATATCCTCTTCGGGAAAACCGACACCGCAGTCGATCACGATCATATCCTTGCCGTATTCCAGGACGGTAATATTCTTACCGATTTCGTCCAATCCACCCAAGGGGATAATTTTTAATTTTTCAGCCAAATGTGAAAACTCCTTTCTGAAAATCCAAATATGGACATAGCAAAACAGGCAGCCGTATCCTAAAAGAACAGCCCTGTGCCACTGCCTTTTTTAGAAACGCCTGCTGCTATATTATGTTTTCTATGGAACGGGACTGCCTACCCGATACCTCTCTGTGAGTAGTATACCACATTTTTATGGAATTGTACACACTAATTTTTTATAGATGCGTGAATTGAAAAATATGTTGCACCTTTGGACTGGATTTGCTATAATGTATAAAATTGTCCTAACTTTAGGCTTTTAGGAGGTGCTGATCTTGAATAAGACTCTTGGGCGTTTGCTGAATTTCAATGTCGGCTTCTATTATTTTATCATTCTCGGATTTGTAATTGCCACCGGTTTGCTGGGACAGTATTTCCTGGCTGCAATCGAATTGGGAATCTTGCTTGTACTGTTTGTTCTTTATGTTATCTACAGAACAAGACGGAGAAGAGCAATGCTGCAGTTTCTGCAGAAAGTTGGCGGAGATGCGCCTGCAGGTGCTGCGGATGTGCCGTTTCCTATGGTTGCTTTGCGGCTGGTGGATGGCGGAATCGTTTTTGCCAATGAAGCCTTTAATACAATCGCAGGCTTTCAGGATGCTTTGACGGAGCGGCAGATCGGTGAATTGCTTCCGGATTTTTCTCTTGACTGGCTTACTTCCGGAAAGAATGAATACAGTCAGGATGTTACGATTCATAACAGAAGATACCGTATTTACGGTTACGGCGTCCGGGCGGATGATCCCCAGGCAACCGCTTTGGGTATTTTGTATTTTTCTGACTTGACTGAGCTGTATCAGGTGCGTGACGAATACATTCGTTCCAGACCGGTGGTTTCTATTATTTTGGTAGATAATTATGATGAGCTGACCCGGAATATGACCGAAGGTGCCATTTCCGGTATGAATGCCCGCTTGAATAATGCCATTATGGAATGGGCACAAACCTATCATGGACTCCTTCGCCGCTTGGAAAAGAACAGATTCTTGTTGGTTTTTGAGAAGCGGGATTTGAAAAAGATTATAGACAGTAAATTTTCTATTCTGGAAGATATCCATAAGATCACCGGTCCCTCCGGACTGGCTGCATCTATTTCTGTGGGTATGGGTGTGGATGCCGCAACCTTTGAAGAGGGATATGATTTTGCAGCATTGGCGATTGAAATGGCATTGAGCCGTGGCGGTGACCAGGCAGTTGTTAAGGATAGACTGAATTTCAATTTCTATGGCGGCAGATCCAAAGAGGCAAATCAGAGAAGTATGGTTCGCTCCCGTGTTACTGCCAATTCCTTTATGGAACTGATCGGTCAGTCCAGCTGCGTGTTTATTATGGGACATAAGAATGCGGACCTTGACTCGGTCGGTTCTGCAATTGGTATTGCCTGTATGTGCCGTAAGAAGGGGAAACCCTTTAAGATCGTCCTTGATGTGGATAATAACTCTGCGCAGAAACTAATCGATGAGATCGTCTGCCAGCCGGAGTATCGGGATGTATTCATCAGCGGTCAGGAAGCGTTGCTGGCTTGCGACAGTCATAGCGTTTTGGTGGTCGTGGATACAAACCGTCCGGACCAGGTGGAATACAAACCGTTGCTGGAATCTATTCCTAAAGTTTGCGTTGTGGATCATCACCGCCGTGCGGCTGATTATATTAAGCCGGTAGTGGTTAATTTTCATGAGCCATATGCATCTTCTGCTGCGGAATTGGCAACTGAGCTGCTGCAGTATGCTGTGGAGCGTAAGGATGTGCTTCCTATAGAAGCAAAGGCACTGATGTCCGGTATTATTTTGGACACTAAGAGCTTCAATGTCCGGACCAGTGACCGCACCTTTGAGGCTGCTGCGTATTTGCGGCAGTTAGGTGCCGATACGGTGGAAGTGAAAAAGCTTTTGCAAAACGATTTCCAGAATACTATGGTTAAGTATCAGATCATCAAATCTGCAAGACTGTACCGTCAGGAGATCGCAATTGCGGCACTAAATACCAGCGCACCCCGTGCATTGGCAGCACAGGCAGCGGATGAACTTTTGAACATTTCCGGTATTACAGCTTCTTTTGTAATTTATCCGGATGAGGAACAGGTAATCGTATCTGCCCGTTCCATTGGAAAGATCAATGTTCAGGTGATCCTGGAACCCATTGGCGGTGGTGGCAATACCGCAACTGCCGGCGCACAGATCAAGGACAGCTCCGTGAAGGCGGTGCTGGACCAGGTCGTTGCCGCAATTGACCAGTATTTAGAAACCTAAAGGAGTGTTATTTATGAAAGTTATTTTGATGCAGGATGTAAAAGGTAAGGGCAAGAAGGGTCAGATGATCGAAGTCTCTGACGGCTATGCCAGAAACTATATGTTACCCAGAAAGATCGCGGTGGAAGCAACTGCCGATGCTGTAAACACAATGCGTATGAATGACAAGGCTGCTGCTGAAAAGGCGGCAAAGGAGCGTGCGGAAGCGGTTGAGCTTTCCAAAAAGCTGCGGGAGATGACCCTGACAGTTACGGCAAAGGGTGGCGGTGCAGGCAGATTGTTCGGCTCTGTTACCAACCAGGAAATCGCTGATTCTTTGAAAGCAAATTCCGGTATTACACTGGATAAGCGGAAGATCGTGATCGCAGATCCCATTAAGAGTGTGGGTACCTATACAGTCCAGTGCAAGCTGGGTTATGAGATCGTTGCACCTTTGACGGTTAAGATCGTTGAAGCTTGATCCGGAAAAGAAATCATACAGAAAGGGAGGGAAAATCAAATGGATGAAGCGTTGATTGCCAAGCAGCTGCCCCAATCGTTAGAGGCAGAACAGGCAGTCCTTGGATCGATCCTTATCGATCCCCGATGCCTGAACGATGTGATCGGCATTGTTCGTCCGGAGGATTTTTATCTCCAGCAGAACCGTGAGATCTATGAAACGATCTACACGATGTTTAATTTTTCTCAGACCATCGATCCGGTTACCGTGCTGGATAAGATGAAAGAACTGGGACATTATCAAGATAATTCCAAAAGCTATATTTTGCAGTTGATGGAGATCACGCCTACCGCCGCCAATGCGGAGCGGTATGCCAATATCGTCCGGGAAAAAGCAATGCTCCGGGGGCTGGCAGATGCTGCTGCGGATATATCGGAAACTGTGTATGAGCAGTTGGGTACACCGGCTGAGATTTTGGAAAACGCAGAAAAGAAGATCTATGCTTTGCGAAAAGGTGAGCGTGGAGAATCCTTGGAGCATATTGGCACTACATTGCATAAAGTGTTTGACCGCCTGGAGGAATTAAGCCAGTCTGATTCTGCGATTCCCGGTTTGTCCACCGGTATGCGGGATCTGGATGTGAAGATCAACGGCTTGAACCGCTCAGACCTGCTGCTCCTTGCTGCCCGTCCTGCTATGGGTAAGACGGCTTTTGCATTGAATCTTTGCCTGAATGTGGCAAAAAAGTATAAGCAGACTGTTGCGATGTTCTCTTTGGAAATGTCCCGTGAGCAGCTGGCAATGCGCCTTTTGGCAATTGAAAGCTTTGTGGATGGACAGAAGATCGCTACCGGCAAGCTGGAAGACGAGGAATGGAGCAAGCTGACCATGGCTGCTTCTGTGCTGAGCCAGACAGATATCCGTGTAGATGACAATCCTTCTATCACAGTCGCAGAGATGAATGCTAAGTGCAGACGTCTGGATAATCTGGGACTTGTTATTATCGACTATCTGCAGCTAATGAACGGTTCCGGTCATAACAAAGGTGACAGCCGTGTAAATATCGTCAGTGATATTTCCCGTTCCCTTAAAATTATGGCGAAGGAATTAAATGTTCCTGTTGTCTGCTTGAGTCAGCTTTCCCGTGGTCCGGAAGGTCGTACGGATAAGCGTCCTATGTTGTCCGATCTCCGGGAATCCGGTGCTATTGAGCAGGATGCAGACGAGGTTTTGTTTCTGTACCGTGATGAATACTATAATGAGAACTCGGAAGATAAGGGCGTTGCAGAATGTATCGTTGCAAAAAACCGTCACGGCGAGGTAGGCACGGTTAAGCTGCAATGGATCCCGCAGTATCAGACCTTTGCGGACCGGGAGTGGAAGCATGTTGAATAAAATCCGTGCATTTCTTAGTGCGCATAATATGGTCCAGCCAGGGGATTCCGTGATTTGTGCAGTGTCCGGCGGCGCAGATTCTGTTGCGTTGCTGTTTGCAATGTACCTGCTTCGGGATAAGCTGAATATCAATTTGTCCGCAGCACACTATAATCATAAGCTCCGGGGAGAAGAGTCGGAGCGGGATGAAGCCTTTGTTAAGGAAATGTGCGATCGGTATGATATACCGCTGTATATTGGTTACGGTGAAGTTAAGGCTGGAAAAAAAGGACTGGAAGCGGCTGCCCGGGAGGCAAGATACAGCTATTTAAGAACACTTCCCGGTAAGATCGCAACCGCCCATACGGCTGATGATAACTGTGAAACAATGCTGATGCACCTGATCCGGGGGACTGGATTAAAAGGGCTGGGAGGTATCACACCTGTAAATGGTGCGTTGATCCGACCAATGCTGCAGATCACACGGAAAGAGGTAATGTATTTTTTGGAGAGCTATCATTTGCCTTTTGTAGAGGATAGCTCCAATGCTACAGATCAGTTTTTGCGAAATCGGGTCAGACATAATCTGATGCCCTTCCTTATGGCTGAGAATCCCCGTTTGGCAGAGAATATCTCGGCATTGGCATTGCGATTACGGGAGGATGAAGCAGTTCTATGCCAGCTTGCAGAGCAGCTGGACACGGATAATGTGCCCTCCTTGCGGGAAATGCCGTCAGCCATCCGTAAAAGGGTTCTAAGTAACTTTTTGTATAAAGCAGGCGTACCGGAACCGGAAGCTGAGCACATTTCTCTGGCTGAGGAATTGGTGTTTTCATCCAGTCCCTCTGCAAAGGCGAGTTTTCCGGGGAACGTTACAATACGCAGATGCTATGATCGCCTGGAAGCAGGGAGGGAAGCAGAGGTGCTGACACCGATACCACTTCCTTGTCCAGGTGATGTGCAGCTGCAAAACGGAGCCATCCGTGTTATTTGTGCTCCGGCTGATAAACTGCTGGACGAAGGGAATTCTTTTACCGTAGATCCAAAGGGTACGCTGTTTATCCGGAGCAGATGCACCGGAGATCAGATTCGTTTGGATGGGGGAACAAAAAGCTTGAAAAAACTGTTTATTGACCATAAGATCCCGGCTGCCCGACGAAACGGAATACCGGTGATCGCAGATTCAGAGGGTGTCGTGGCAGTCTTTGGCTTTGGTGTTAATAAAGACCGCTTGGCAAAAGAATTGCCTGCAGTAACGATTCGGTTTGAAATACAGGATTAAGATGTAAAGAAAAGGAAGAGAATGTATTATGAACGATACTATCCAGGAAGTACTGATCTCAAAAGAACAGATTCAACAGAAGGTTACGGAATTTGCTAAGCTTCTTTCAGAGGAATATGCAGGCAAGGATCCTATTTTTGTTGGTGTGCTGAAGGGCGTTGTTATGTTCTTCAGTGATGTGGTGAAGCAAATTACAATTCCTTGCCAGATCGATTTTATGTGGATTTCTTCCTACCAGGGAACCAATTCTAAGGAAATGGTCGTGAAGCGGGACGTATCTGAGGATATCAAGGGTCGTCACGTTGTGATCCTGGAGGATATTTTTGATACCGGCAATTCTTTGGAGTTTACTTACAAACACCTTTTGAGTAAAGAACCGGCTTCTTTGAAGATCTGTACCTTGCTGGATAAGCCGGAACGGAGAAATCCTACAGTTACAGTTAAGCCGGATTATGTCGGTTTTACGATCCCCAATGCCTTTGTGGTGGGCTACGGACTGGATTATAATGAATTTTACCGGAATTTACCCTATGTTGGTATCTTGAAGCCGGAGATTTACGAAAAATAAGGAGAAAGCGATCATTGAAAAGAACGAGACTATTTCCCATTCTTATATATGCTGCTGTGTTGATTTTGGCATTTTCTTTGATGCTGGGATTGTTTGGCAGTAAGGATGACGGATTGACCTATTCCCAGGTGGTGGCTCTGTTCCGGGAGGAACAGGTGCGCAGCTTCGCAGTGGAGGATAATACCATTTATCTGGTTCTTCGCAGCGAGTATAACGGAAAAACTACGGTTACTGCCGTGCTGGCAGACCCTGAAGGCTTCCGGCAGGATATGTGGGATGTCCTGCAAGCCCAATCGGAGTCCGGTGTGTTGGAAAGCTATCACTTTGTGCCGGAAGAAAAACAGTCACCCTTTGTTTATATTTTGCCCATCGTTTTAGCCGGTGTGATCCTGATTTTTATTTGGATCCTGCTGGTGGGCAGAGCAAACAGCAACAATCCTATGGCAAATTTCGGAAAGGCGCGTACAGTTAACGGTCTTCCCGGAAATAAAAAGGTGACCTTTGCAGACGTTGCCGGTGTGGATGAAGAAAAAGAAGAGCTGCAAGAGGTGGTGGATTTCCTTAGAAATCCGGAAAAATTTACTGCTATCGGTGCTAAGATCCCCCACGGCATTCTGCTTTCCGGCCCTCCCGGTACCGGTAAGACTCTTCTTGCCCGGGCAGTGGCAGGAGAAGCGGACGTGCAGTTTTTGTCTATCTCCGGTTCTGACTTTATGGAAATGTACGTTGGTGTCGGTGCCAGCCGTGTCCGTGATTTGTTTGATCAGGCTAAGAAGATGGCACCTGCCATTATTTTCATCGATGAGATCGACGCCGTAGGCCGTAAGCGTGGCTCCGGTCTGGGTGGCGGACACGATGAAAGAGAGCAGACGCTGAACCAATTGCTGGTGGAAATGGATGGCTTTTCCCATACAGAGGGTGTGATCGTCCTGGCTGCCACCAACCGTGTGGATATCCTGGATCCTGCGCTGCTACGTCCCGGCCGTTTTGACCGGCAGATCCATGTCGGCGCTCCGGATGCCAAGGGCCGTGAAGAAATCCTGAAAATCCACAGTAAGGGCAAGCGCCTGGATGATTCTGTGAATCTTCATTTGATCGCATTGGCAACCTCCGGATTCACCGGTGCTGACTTAAGCAATCTGATGAATGAGGCAGCCATTATGGCGGCAAGAGAGAATCTTCCTGCCATTGGTATGCGTCATATCAATGACGCGATGATGAAGGTTCTGGCTGGTCCCGAGAAGCGCAGCCGTGTGAAGCTGGAGCGGGATCTGCGGATCACTGCGATCCACGAAGCCGGTCACGCAGTGGCAATGTACAGCCTGCCCACCCACGATCCGGTGCACCAGATCTCCATTATCCCCAGAGGAAATGCCTTGGGTCTTACCTGGACCCAGCCTATGGAGGACAGCAACCATATGACCCGGAACGAAATGTTCGAACGGATCGTCGGATTGCTGGGCGGACGTGTAGCGGAAGCTTTGTTCCTGCAGGATATTTCCACCGGTGCCTCCAATGATATCGACCGTGCCTCCAAGCTTGCCCGGGATATGGTGGCAAGATACGGTATGTGCGAAAAACTGGGTACTGTTTCTTACACCAGCAGCGGTGAACTGTTCATCGGCAGAGATTACGAAAAGACTAAGAGCTATTCTGAAAAGGTGGCTGGTACCATCGACGATGAGGTAAAGATCATCATTGATAAAGCATATGATCAGTGCAGCCAGATCCTTACTAAGGACGCAGATAAACTCAATAAGGTCGTTGAATTCCTGCTGGAAAAGGAAACTATGACCGGTGCACAGTTTGTCCAGTGTATGAAGGGGGAGGAGATTACCGAATCTACCGATACCTACCTGCTGGATGCTTACCAAACAGAAGAATAATAAAAATTGGGGCTGTTGCAAAATTTGAAAATCTATCGATAGAATCTGTAAGGGGGCTATCATGTCAAGAGCAACTTGGTTTACACATTAGCTCTTGGATCGCCCTCTAACAAATAAAGACGTAGGGGACAATGCCCACATTGTCCCGCAAACCGAGGTAACGGGCGGATGAGGGCATCCGCCCCTACACCCGCAGGATGTATCTGTTTTTCATAGTTCAAGGGCGCATTGCATTCATTTTGCAACGCGCCCTGTTCTTATAGCACATAAAAGTAAATCGAGATAAATTGCAGGATGCTTCCCAATACCACAAAAATATGAAATACAGAGTGCATCCAACGGATTTTTACACCGAAGCCAAATAGAATCGCACCGATGGTATAGGCGATACCGCCTGCCAGAAGAAAACAGAAGCCGGGGAGCGTCAAAAGAGCAAGGGTTTGAGGCAAAAAGAAAATGATACACCATCCCATTGTGATATAGCAGATCATAGAAAAAAACCGATAGTTATGCAGGTCGATTGCGGTGAGTGTTGCCGCGGTGATCCCCAGGATCCATTGTGCCGCCAGAATTCCCCAACCAATAACGGGGTAAGCCGGTACAAATTTTGAAAGCATAATGGGGGTGTAAGTGCCTGCAATGAGAAAGTAGATAGAGCAATGATCTATGATCTGCATAACCTTCTTTCCCACTGAAGGGTACAAGCCGTGGTAGATGCTGGATATGGTGTATAAAACGATCATCGTTGTCCCATATATGATGGCACCGGGCAATCCAGAGAGGTTCCCGGTGAGAGCACAACGGCAAACACATAACACCAATGCCAAAATGCCGAAACCGCCGCCAACGATATGGGTAACCATATTCATAATTTCTTCGCCTTTGGTGTAGCTGGGTAGAGTACGCTGAGAAAGCTTTGTCCGTTTTTGCAATGAAAGCACGCTCCTTTGAAATTCCTTATGGAAAGTCTATCCCAAATTGTAAAAAATGTCACCCTACACGATAAAATTACCCCATCTACCTGCTGGGGAGAGGGCTTCTACCCTAGGTGGAGAAGTAGAATTTGTGCAAAGTGCACAAAAACGGACTTGGATTTTCGGTGGAGAAAAAGGAAATTTACAATAAGTTTTCATTCTGTCTTTGGTTTTTTATGCTATAATAGTATTGGCAAGGGACGAAGCCTATTGCCAAAGCAACCGGTAAAGGAGCTACTATGAATAACATATTATTTTTCTTGACACCAAAGGCGATGTGTGCTTTTGTTTATGATGATTATACGGTTCGGCAGGCGTTGGAAAAAATGGAATCTGCCGGTTACGCGGCGTTGCCGATCCTGAACAAACAGGGAGAGTACCGGGGTACATTGACAGAAGGAGACCTTTTGTGGGCGCTGAAAAATATGTGCTATATGGATATGCGCCAGGCGGAAGCCAGAAAGATTATGGAGATCACCCGTCGAAAGGATAATATTCCAGTCCGTGTGACTACCAGTATGTATGATCTTGTCCAGCGGGCAAGCTCTCAAAACTATGTTCCTGTAGTGGATGACAAAGACGCTTTTATTGGAATCATAACCAGAAGTGCGATCATAAAATACTGTCAGCAGCAACTGTTTTCGGAAGACTGAACGATCCGTATAATAGCTATACTTTATGTCATAAAACCACAAATCATCTATTTTGGTGATTTGTGGTTTTCCTTGCATAAATTCCAAAAAGCTGATATAATGTCCATAGCTATATCCTGGAGGGAACTTATGGACGATTTGAAATTGAAAGTGCAGATCGGTGCGAATATTGCGTCTTACCGGAAGCGTCTGCGTATGACCCAGGCGCAGCTGGCAGAAAGACTGAATTATTCGGACAAAGCTGTTTCTAAATGGGAGCGGGGAGAGTCTGCTCCGGATGTTTTGACATTGGTACAATTGTCAGAGCTTTTTGATATTACTGTCAATGATTTGCTGGAAGATCCCAATGCGCTGCCCGGTAACGGTGGTGCAGTGGAGCGTGTAATGGAAAAAGCTGTAGAGCGCACACTGAAAAGAAAGGCGGACAAGCGTATTATTCTTGCTTTGTCTTCGGTGCTGGTTTGGTTTGTGGCGCTTTTGTTGTTTGTTGCCCTTTCTTCTGCGGAAATCCCCAAAAGCTGGATGGCGTTTGTTTATGCGATCCCTGCTAATGCCATTGTTCTGTTAAGCCTGCGCTCTGCCTGGAAGGATTTCCGTTGGAACCAGGCGCTGATCTCCGGAATCGTATGGGGAAGCTTGGTTAGCTTGTATATGTCTTTGCTGGTGTTTTTTCACTTGAATATATGGAAGCTGTTTCTTTTGGGAATTCCCGGGCAGATCGCAATTTTCCTGTGGTTTAGAATGTACCGAAAAGTGCCGATAAAGGATCAGGAGGATCAGGAATGAATATAG
>JAZQHW010000150.1:0-4928 GCA_045540795.1 Faecousia sp.
AGACTCAGGGCATCTTTGACCTGGATGTGCTGAAGCGCTTCCTGGAGGAAGTGGACAAGGCCGGTATCAAGACCCACATTATGGCTGGTATCATTCCTCTGAAGGGTGCCGGCGGTGCCAAGTATATGAACGAGAATGTCCCGGGCATTGCTGTGCCTCAGGATATGATCGACAAGCTGGCTGCTGCCGCTGCTGAAGGCAAGGAAAAGGGCATCAAGGGCTTGCCTGCTAAGCTGGGTATGGAAATGGCTGCGGAAATGATCGCCAAGATCAAGGACGAAAAGCTCTGCGACGGTGTTCACGTTATGGCAATCGGCGCTGAAAAGAGCGTTCCCACCATTCTGGATATGGCTGGCATCACTGTGTAATTTCATAAGAATTTTGAAGAGGGTATCTCAATCGTTTTGAGATACCCTCTTCAATTATTTACTTTTGAAATGTAAATTCTCTTGCTACCTGTTCCAGTCCTGTGGAAAGGCGGCAGGTGAAGCGGCAGGTGTAAGTACCAGCCTCCAGCTTATACAGTGCCTGCTCTCCGGACATTACCGACTGCTCCAATTCGTTTTGGAACCTGGACAAAAGGAAGATATTTCTATCTCCGCCGCCGGAATAGCAGGTAGCGGTTTGAACCACCCCACCCTGTCCGTCCAGGATCTCCAGCGTTACGGCAACGATCCGGTAGTTGGAAACAAACGCACCGTCAAACATTGTATTTTTGTCCATTGGCAATCCTGCCTCAGAATCGGTGACCGTTTCCACAGCCAAAGGCGCCGGGTCAATGAACTCCTTACAGGTCACCGGCAAATAGCCTGCCTTAAACAGTCTTTGGAAGGTGTATTTCCTGTCCACACCGCCCATTACATAGACATCCTGTCCCAAGGCTTCCTCGTACCGGGTCTCTTGTGCCTTAATAAAACTACCCGCCTGTTCGTGGACCAGGACATAGCTTTCCTCCGGGTCGATCTTCCCGTCTTTTTCCACCACATTCACTTCTGATACCAGCATTGCGTGAGCGCCGCCTTTGGTATTCACGGAAAGTCCGTCTGCCTTTTGCAGCAGCGCATAGGCGGCAAACATCGTTTCCTCACCGTTTTCCACGCAGATATCCTTGGTGATCCCATAATCACCTGCATCCTCTGATACGGTTTTATAATCGCCCACCGGAATACAGCCGTTCTTGGGGGTCATATTGGCAGCATTTTGGAAGGTCACTGAGCTGCTCACCGTTGTCCAGGCTGCGAACACCGCATCGGCACAGTCATTGCCCAGCCGGGCGATGTTGTTTTCTTTTTTCATACCGCCGCTGCCGTTAAGCAGCTGCGGGGTCAGCCGGTTCATCCGAAGCACACCGTTTTCCAGCTTTTCACCAAAATCGGCAAAGGAGAGCTCATCACCCACACCGTGGGTATAGGGCAAACCGGAATAGATCTTCCCCGGTTCCAGGGTGGTAACATACTTCTTTGCATCCGATGTAGGATCTCCGGAGCCTACCTTATAAGAATAGGTCAGTTCCTGATCCACCTGCCAGAATACGGTCATCATTTCCCGCATCTTCTGCTCTGCTGCATTCCTGCGCTGCATCAGAATTTCCTGTGTTTCCCGGGAATCCTTTCCCGGAATACCGGCACAGCCGGTAAGCAGCAATAGCGCCAGCAGAATACAAACCATTCTTTTCATATCATCACACCTCACTAAAAGCTCTTTGCAATGATCTCCTCGATCATCCGGGGCATCTTTTCCGCATCGTCACAGAAATAAGTAGCACCGGCATTCCGGAGGGTCTGTTCATCCCGGAAGCCCCACAAAACCGTCAGACAGGGCACCTGGGCATTTTGCGCCGTTTCCACATCCACTTCGCTGTCACCTACATATACGCAGGTATCCACGCCCAAAGCTTCCATTGTCTTATACACCATATCCGGTGCCGGCTTCCGGGGGCAATCATCACTGACGCCCCGGGCATAGATATCTCCAAAATAATGCTTGCTCAGGTCCCGGACTGCCGGGTCCGGCTTATTGGATACCACTGCCACCGGGTATTTCTTCCGCAGCTGCGTCGATGCCTCCATCACACCGGGGTACGGTCTTGCCGTACCGTCCTTACAGGTGGCATTATAATATGCCAGGTACTCGGTCAGCACCTGCTCCAGAGGCGGATCGTCCTCCTTACCGGGAAGTGCCTTGGTGATCTGATTTCTGGCACCGCTGCCTACCAGCTTCCGGATCTCCTCCAGACTCCGTTCCGGACAGCCAAATCTCCGCAGGATATAGTTGGTTGCGTTGTAAAGATCCTCCAACGTGTCCAGCAGTGTGCCGTCCAAATCAAAAAGAATTCCAACTTTCATTGCTTACACCTCTGTTTTTCATTACACGAATATCTTCCCCCACAAAGATCAGCCGCTTAAAGCAGCCCTTGATCCGGGAAACGATCTGGGGCGTATAACGCTTCATTAAGTCCGCTTCCGTCTGATTGGAAGTGATCAGCATGGGCTTATCACTCAGCAGGCGGTCATTCAGAAGCGTGTACAGAGCAGCCGTTACAAAGCTGCCGGGCATCTCTGTACCTAAGTCATCCACGATCAGCAGGTCACAGTCCATATACCGCTCCACCGCTGCCGCGCTTTCTTCATCCGGATTGAACCGGTTCTTCTCCAGCATACCAAACAGCCGGGCTGCCGGCTCATAGCATACGCTGAAGCCTTTGTCCGTCAAAGCATTGGCAATGCAGGCTGCCAAAAAAGTCTTGCCCAAGCCGGTGCCGCCTAAAAAGTACAGGCTGCCGATCTGGGGGCAGAAGTTTTCCACATACTCCTTACAGAGCTTCAGATTCCGCTCCATCACCGTCCGGGGATTGACACCCAGCTGGGGATCGTGCCGGTCCGGATAATAGTCCAGCCGGAAGCTTTCAAACCGTTCTGCTCCGTTGGTGAGCCGGGCGATCTCCTTCTTCTGCTCCCGACGGCAAAGCTCTGCCAGACAGCGGCACATAGTGCTGCCGATATAGCCGCTGCCGCCGCAATGGGAGCACAAAGGCTTCTCTTCCAAATAATCCGGGGCAAAATTTGCTGCCACCAGTTCCTTCCGTTCCTTCTGCAAAGCCAGATTTTCCTGCTTCACCTTTTCCATCAGCTCTGCCCCTTCTCCGGAAAAAACCGCCTGGGCTGCCCGGGACATAGAACGGCGCAGCTGTATATCGATCTGCTGCAGCCGGGGCAGCTTCTCATAAGCTTCCTCCAACCGCTGCCGTTGGACCGCTTCCCGGATGCTCCGCTGCTCTTCCAGCTGCCGCCGAGCACGGGCTACCACTTCCTTGCTATATCCCATAGGCTTAACCTCCCTGCATCATTCTCTGCAGCTCTTCCAGCTCCGACGCACCCAATCCCGTTGCGCCTGTAGGAGCCTGCTGCTTCTTATCACCGCTGCGGATCTTATCCACACTCATCAGTCCCGCTGCCTGCCAGCGGGTCAGGATCTTATTCATATATGCCCAGCTGAGACCGCCGGTGTTCAGACAGGTCCGTTCATATGCCAGAGCAATGGCATCCTGCTCAAAGCCCCATTCCAGCCACTGCTGGGCATACTTTTCTTCACCGGGGGTCAGCTGCCGGTCCCGGATCTGCAAGATCCGCTTCAGCTGACTCATCAGGGTATTCCGCTGGTTCTGGGCACGGATAAAGGCTGCCGCTTCTTCCATCGTGTCAATGCCACGCTCTGCCCAGGCATACGCTTCCTTTTCAATGGTGCGTAAAGAGGGGTTCCGCAAGCTGCCCCGCTGCCGTGCCCGCTCTTTACAATAGCAAACCAGCACGCATACCACATCCGGACTCATTCCCAAATACCTTACAAAGCTTAAAATGATCTTCATTTCCTCGGTATTTAAGTTTCTGCCCAAAAGACGCTGGATCTCTCCGTAAAGAACCTGGAAATCCCGGTCGTGATCCATAGCGGCAAGGACATCCTGCTCTGAATATCCCGGACGCTCACCGGGGAGCACGATCCGTCTGGCATCCTGCCACAGCCCCAGCTGCCGCAGCAACGCTCCGGCACATTCCACCCGGGTATTGGACATATGCAGCGCCTCTCCTGCCCCGGCACTGTCATTTCCGCTTTTCAAATATAAGTATAAAATAGCGGCATCGCCGTTGCCGCTGCTCAGTAGCTTATTCATATCCGACTGAGAGACGGTGACCTCTGTTATGTTCATAGACTGCTCCTTGGCATTTTTCGTGATTATCTTTCATTATACCACAGGTATTTACCCTGTACAACGAGAATTTTTAAATGTTTTTATAGAAAAAACCCGCCCTTTTTTGGCACAACACAGTATCTTGTGGACAAAACGAAAACCAACCACAAGAAGCAGGTAATTTGCGGTTCGTTCCCTACACCCGTATATGTTGGTGCGTGATCGTAGAGGCGGATTGAGGCTCAGCCGTCCGTTACCCCGGTTTGCGGGACAATGTGGGCATTGTCCCCTACATCCCTTTATCATAACCTTCGTAGGGGAGGCGTTCCGCCTCCCGCGTAACCCATATTCTCCGGGACGGGAAACCCGTCCCCTACACCCGTATATGTTGGTGCGTGTCCGCTATTTCAATTGTCCATATCGCGGACATTGAATTTAATCCGGTGTTATTGTGAAGCAAGTTTCACAGTGGTATTTGTCCTTTGGTCAAGTGATATTAAACCCTGCGGTTTTCGTGATAATGTGTTCGCTTTTAAACTTGCGAAGCAAATAACACTGGGCTTTTGCCCAATACCACTGCAAAGCAATATCACTCGCCGTCAGGCGAATAAAACTGGCGTAGTGTTCAAAAGAACACTACGCCTCAGAGTGTCAAAAAAGCCGCAAACCGTCAAACGCAAGTTTAACGATTTACAGCTTTTCTATATCTTGAGTTATATAAAATTACAAAACTGTTTTATAC
>JAZQHW010000151.1:0-7698 GCA_045540795.1 Faecousia sp.
TACCCGTTTTCATCGTTTACAAAAAACTGCTTTCCGTCATCCAGAATCGGCGTTGCCGGCAGATCCTTCAGCTTCTGCAGCACCGATTTTGTCACTTCCCGGTCCATTGCCGTTTCAAACAGAATTCTACCGGTAGCTGCATCCGCGATCCTGCCGCCGTTATATGCCATCAGGATACCGGAAAACCGGTTGATCTCCAGGGCATCCCGTTCCTTATAAAGCCCCGGCAGCGGGCGGGCAGATGCCAACACGATCCGGATCCCCTTTTCCTGGGCTGCCATCAGTGCAGCCCGGGTACGGGGTGTGATCACCTTGTCATCATTATTTAGTGTCCCATCCAGATCCAAAAAGATGGCTTTGATTTCCGCTTTGCTCATAGCGTCTCCACAGCTGCAGCCGGCAAAGTCAAATAAAAAAGTTTTCAAAAAAACACCCTCTTTTCGTCACGGTCATTATATCACAGCAATACCCGTAAATGCAACAAAAAGGACCTCCTACGAGGTCCTTTCTCTTTTTGATGTATTATAGCGAATCTAAGCTTGCAAAGAATTGCTTATTCTCCATAACATAATTTCTTATAGCACAAAAATAATAGATAGAACCAATAACGCCGATCACGCCGCCAATTAGAAGATTGTAAATCAGTGTGATAACAGGTCCTGTTACAGGTTCAAATTTTGCAACGATCCCGGTAGGTTTTTCCGGCAAACTTTTGCTGTACTGTATATCCTGAATGGATGATATAATATTTAATACACCAACGATCAGCAAAAACCAATTGAGAAAAATTCCACCTAATATTTGCAGTATACCGATAACAAGCCAAATTATACCGTTGGTGTTCAGTCTTTGCGCCAGGGTATTTATCATTACAGAACCGTTGCCAAACATCTCTGCCATCGGAATCTTTTGACTATCCACCGAGCAGCCGCAACCAACACAAATCACGGCCTCGTCCATTATTTCTTTACCGCAATGCGTGCAATATTTCATACTTTTCTCCCTTTTTGCCTATCCTTGAAAGTTCAATTTGCTTCAATTTGTACATAGCTACCGTCACAATAGTTTGTTGTAATTTCCAGATCTTTATAGCTGAATTTACTAAACATCTGTAAGAGGTTTTCTTCCCATTCGCAATAGCGATTGATTTTTCTGTAGACATCAGATTGGACATCTTCATCAAAGAAAAATGCCACACTTCCATCACCAGGCTGTGCTACAAAACCATATGGTGTGATTCCGTAGAAGGTATGTTTATCTCCATAAATGAAAGACACAGTACCGTCATCACGAATATTAATATCTTCCGGAATTCCAAATTGAATAATCGCACTCACATAATTGATACTTGTGAAATCATTCATCTTTAAATTTCTTGGCATAAAGAGAAACACGACAAGTACCGCTAACACAAACACTGCTGCTCCCAAAATAACCCAAAGCCTTTTAGCCTTCCGCTTCTTTTCGGGTTTCGATTCCAGATTATCCGGGTTCGGCACATTTACTTCCTTTACTTCACAGCCACACCCCATACAGATTCCAGTATTCTCTGCCAATTCATTTCCACACTTTGGGCAAAACATTTTCCTCTATCTCCTTATAATAAACTAGTGCCAAGCACAATAATGGCATAAAGCCCCACGCCAAATATTGCAAGGGATAGCACTGTGGAGATTATTCCACAAGTAAGTCCAACCTTAGCATCCGGGCACATTTTTCCGTCTGTTTCCCCTCTGCTCATAGCTGCCAGAATAATCGCAGTAATCCCTAAAACAAACCAACCGATAAAAAGACTTATAATGCCGCATATTTTTGCACTTTCACCGAATTGTGATTCTGAATCTTCCACCGTGCTCTGGTTCGCCCCTGAAACCTGCGCAATGTTTACCCTTTGGACACCGCAGCCACAACGCAAACAAATCACCGCATCTTCCAGAATCTCGTTACCGCAATGCCTGCAATAGCTCATATTACATCCCGCCCAGCATTAAAAGCAGAGACACGCCCCAGAAGCACAAACCTATAATCCCACACCAGAAACCGCTCTTTGCTTGCTTACACATAACACCACCGGTTTCTTTTTTACTCTTTTGGGCAAGAATAATAGCGGGGATTCCAAAAGGTGCCAAAACAACAATACTTAGAACGCCAAAAATACTCGCCGTTTTTGCGCTCTTCGGCACAAATGTATTTTTCGATGCATTATTCTGTGGAACCGTATTAGCGGAAACGACACTTTTTCCCACAGCGCAGCCGCAACCAGGACAGATCACCGCTTCATCCATAATTTCTTTTCCGCATTTTTCACAATACTTCATATAAATACCTCCATTTTTATACTCTTTTTGTCGAGTATAGCTATTGTACTCTATTCGTCGAGCATTGTCAAGTAATAGAGCATAATTTATCATTTTATCCAGAGGTGATATAATGATATCCTACGAACCCTTATATAAGACCTTAAAAGAAAAAGGTATATCCACTTATAAATTAATCAATGAACATGGCATTAGTCGCAGCTTATTGGACCGATTAAAGCATAACAAGCCAATCAGCACCGTAACACTCAACGATCTTTGTACAATTTTACATTGCAAGGTCGAAGATATACTGTTGTTTACTGAAGATAGTCAACTGTAGTATTTCAAACGCAAAAAACCGGCACAGATTGTGCCGATTTTTTTGTGTTTTATGATAAACCTTTATCAAATTCCCTTTCTGTGCAGCAGGTACGAATAGATCAGCGGTACCAGAACCATTACCAGCACGACCCCAAGGAAGATCTCAAAGCCACCTAAGAAGCCTGTTAACACAATGACCAGTCCGCCAATGCTCCATATCCAACCGGCAAGGCGGTGGGTCTTGTTCCAGTTCTCTTCACTGTTCAGCGTCCAGGGGATCTTGATACCGATGGTGTAATTCTGCTTGCATTTGGGCAGATAGTTACCCACGATTGCCAATACAACACCGATCAGCACCGGCATTACCACTTCCACCCGTACTTCCTGTCCCAAAGCCACGGCATAGGTGACGGCAAACAGGACAGTTGATATAACCGGGATGATCCACAGGACTAAGTGCAAAATTTTTTGAGGATGGGCTTCCTTTTTAGGATCTGTACCGGTACCGATCACACACAGCCATTGTATTGCCACCATTAACAAAGGCAAACCAAACACAACAAAGGGTTTACTGCTCCAGCCATCCACTTCCCCAGCTGCATTCCAATGACTGGGGATCTGTTCCGGCAGCCGATTCCACAAAATTAAACCTGCCAGCACCGGCAAAAGCGTTGCCACAGAGGTGATCAATAACACTTTCCAATTCTTTTTGATCATTTTCCTTCTCCTTTCAAGCCCACGAGCCAAAGCATAACTTCTTCCAGAACAGAAGCGTTCAGCTCATAATAAATAAACTTACCCACCCGGACATCCCGGATCAGGTCCGCACCTTTCAGCACAGACAGATGCTTGGAAACAGCAGCTCCTGTCACCGGAAAGTGATCTGCGATATCACCGGCAGACATTCGCCCGGACTTTAGCAGCTCCAGGATCTCTCTGCGGTTTGGATCCGAAAGCGCTTTCATAGTATTCTGTATTCCCACGGTATCCCCTCCTTGTTTCATTTAACCCTTTGGTTAAATATAGGATAACACAGGCGAAACAAAAAGTCAAGGGATATTTAACCAAAAGGTTAAATATCCCTTGTACCTTTCATTCGCTTTTTGTTTTTAAATATTCCACAAAGTTTTTTACCGTTCCGTCCGCATCTTTCTTATAATGGATGCCCATATGCTGGATCATTTCCAAATCGCTGACATTCAGATAGCACAAGCCATTTCCCGGATCCTTACTGCTGTCACGGCGGTATCCGATAGCGATTCCGGAACGCATCATTGTTCGATAACAGGCTATATCATTGATCTTTGCTATCACATTGGGAGTAAAGCCAGCATCACTGCATGCCTTTTCAATAAGTGCGTGGATATTTCCTCCCATGGTTAAAAATGTTTGATCCTTCAGTTGTTTCATCGTTAGCTCTTTACCGGCAAGGGGATGATCGGTGGCTACACAAAGCCGCACCTTTTCTTTTCTCATTTCAAACCAATCATAATCGGTATACTTCTCTGAATATACATCAATAATTACATCATATTCTGTATAATCCACATCATCGAGTGCTATTACAAACTCAAACACCGCCTTGGGATGTTTTTTTCTGTATTCAATGATATAATCCGTTGTCTTTTCACGCATTGTGCGCACCAGAACCTTTATTCGTCTATCATCCGTGGGACAGGTTATATCCGTTACTGTTTGGTCTAGCTCTGCAAATACTTTATCCAGGGACTTTTTCATCCGTTTCCCGTTTTCATTAAGAACAATACGGTTGGAGGTTCTGTCAAAAAGGTTATTTCCCAGTTCCCCCTCCAGCCGGCGAATAGACGCAGAAACAGAGGATGCCGGGACCATATATTTTTCTGCAGTTTTCACTATACTTCCAAAACGTGCAGAATCATAAAAATAACGTAGCTGCAGCAGTTCCATATTATCACCTCTTTATGATTTTAGCATAACTTTAAGTATTTGCAAGCACAGTTTTCCATATTCTTTACATTTCGCTTTCCAATAGTATAATAAAACTATCCTAAGAAAGGACTGTTTGCAGCATTATGTGTACAACCATTACACCCTGTGGCACAAGTGACTCCCTCCGGGCAGTTCCCTTCACTCCTGTTGGTAAAGCAGGTCTTGACGGCAAAAAGATCATTTTCATCGGCAATTCCTACACCTACTACGGTAAATGTGTCATTGACAAAGGACAAACTGTTTTCAGTCAGGAAGCGAGGATGAATGATCAGGGCTATTTCTGTCAGATCTGCAAAGAAAACGGCATTGCTGTCAATGTGACCAATTTCACTTTCGGTCACCATTGTTTATACGACTTTTACTCCGGTAGCTGTGCTGCCAACCGCGGTCATAACGGACTTAACCATTTTGCTTATATAAGCGATTTTTATTATGACTATGTTGTCCTGCAAAGCACCTCTGCCCCTTTGCATTTTCCGAATATATTACTTGAGTGTCAACAAATTATAAAACCCTTCCGGGACGCAAACCCCAATGTAAAGATCATTTTTCTTGTCCCTCATATAGATTACCTGGTAAACCATACAACGCAATTTAAGGATGGTTATGTATGGCGCAACGATATTAAACTGCTGGCAGATGCCGGCATTCTTGTGGTAAATTGGGGCAAGCTTGTTTGGGACATTATGAACGGGGATACAACGGTACCCGGTGCTACCCAGGATTATGATTGCAGTTCCTTTATTATCAGTAAGAGTCCTGTAGACGGTCACCATCAGAATATGCTATGCGGCTACATCACCGCACTGATGACCTACTGTGCCATCACCGGAGAAAGGGCTGAAGGACAACCCATAGCCTTTGAAGATAACAACAATCTGAATACAGCTGCCATTGCTGCACACAAGGCAAAATACTACACCTACAATAAGGAAACCAACTTTGATGTGATCCTTGCTTCTGCAAAGGATATGCTGGGTATTCAACAGCTCATTGACCGTTATCTAAAAAAGAAAAGTTATTAAAAAACATTTTTAAGAAATGAGGTAAGTATATGAAAAAACGATTCTGGCTTTTGCTGACTGTGCTGGTTTTAACCGTAAGCCTGTTGGCGATCACCGCTTTTGCTGCAGACTCGCTGAGTAAAAAGTGTGAATTCTGCGGAGAAACCAAAGAATGGACCCCCCTGACATCCTCCACAGATACATCTGCAGGTGGACATTATTATATGGCAAGCAATTTCATAATGGGTGCCAAGACCTTCAGCGATAATCAATACTGTATTGACCTGAACGGCAAGACACTGACCACCAACAGAGGCTTTATTGTGAATGATAATGCCATCGTAAATATCCAGGGTGCCGGCAAACTTGCCGGACGTGGTTTAAACACTTCCAGTAAAGCCACCGTGACCTGCGGCTGGGTGCAGGAAACCGGTACTCTGAATATGCGCAATGTCACTGTACAGTTTGAGGATATGGAAACCAGAAAACCTCCCACATACGGTCAATTCCGGGTGCAGGGCACGATGGTAATGGAAAACTGTACCGTTGCCGGCGGTGAAGCAACATCCTACGGCGGCAGTTTTTACATCAGTTCCACCGGCACTGTCACATTGCATAACACCAACGTCACTGCCGGTACTGCTGAGAAAGGAGAATGCATCTACAATGACGGCAAGCTGACCCTCAAGGGCACTTCCGAAATTGAAAACATTCTGATGGAAACCCTGGAAGCAGACCGTCTGACCCTTGCCGCAGACTTTACCGGAGCTGCTGAAGTGAGTCTGCCCCAGACAGTGGAAGCTGACATTCCTTTTGCCACCATTACAGAAGGCGCAAGTATCTCCAACATCACCTGCACCAATCCCGGTATCCAGCTGAAGGTTTGCGGAAGCCAACTGGTAACTTCTTACGGCAGTGCTGCCAATGTTGACGGCACCGAATATACTATGCTGGAAGACGCACTTCTGAACATCACAGCAGGTCAGACGCTGCAGTTGATGAAACCGGCTGACCAAATCACCATTGATAAAAACATCATTTTGGATCTTAACGGCTGCAGCGTTGGCATTTTGAATGCAGAAGCTGCGGTTACCGTGAAGGACTCTGCCACCGATGATTACACCATTGCAGACGGTATCTATGGTAAGATTACCGCTGTAAACGGCACTATTTCTCCTGCTTCCGGTTACCTGCAGGCTACGGAAGAGGGCGGTATCTCCTTCCACGCTTATAAAATGGAGATCACCGGTATGACCCTGCGGGCTACCCAAGCCGGTATCTACTTCACCACCGAGTTTAAGGGTGACAGCCTGGCTGCCTCTTTGATCGACACCTTCGGTGTTGCTATGAGCGTTTATGGCGAGCCCGATGAGACCACCCTGGAAAAGAAGGGTAACTTTACCGCTTTTGACGGTGCTCTGTTTAACGGGGACACCGATGTCACCAGTTCTGTGGTTTGCAATGTTATCTCCCAGGAAAATGGCAAAAACACTAACAACAGAAATGCCGATATGCAGGTCTACGGCAGACCTTACATTAGATTTACCGACGGTACGGTAGAGATGGGTCAAACCAAAAACCGTTCCTTCAAGGAGCAGGTTTTGTTGATCAACGATTATCAGTCTGACCTGAGCTGGCTCAGCGACACCCAAAAAACTGAGCTGCTGGCTATGTATGAAACCTTCTACCAGCTGCTGGACAGCTGGTACGCAACCACCATTGCCGACGGCTTCCAGGCAGAAGAGGACAAGACCATAAAGATCCTTGCCATCACCAGCAGCTTCGGCTTGAACACCACTCAGCTGCTGGCTGACATTGCTATGGCTGAGGGCGTTGAGAACATCATCGTTGCCCGTCTGTTCTGCGCTGCCTGTACTTTGGAGCAGCATGTGAATTACGGCTTGAACCATATGCCCAAGTACCAGTACAGCAAGTGCGTCAACGGCAAATGGACCACCACAGAGGAAACCGTTATGCTGGACGGTATCCAGGATGAATACTGGGATATCATCTATATGCAGCAGAGTGCGGCAGAGTCTGCTCTTGCCAACACCTACAAGGATTACATTGACACCCTGCGGAACTTCGTTGTCCTGTATAAGCGC
>JAZQHW010000152.1:0-21933 GCA_045540795.1 Faecousia sp.
TATGCCAAGACAGGCACGAAAGAAAAGTGAAAGTGGAAAAGTACTTGAAAACGTAATCGGCAAAAGACATAGAACCGTCCCCCGTCCTACAACTCCAATTGAGCTTTAGACTCCTATTGAACTTTAGATTCATTTAGAAGGTGCTTCTATGCAAAAAAATGTTATTTGGATTACACTAATCATAATACTGCTGACTTGTTGTCAAAAAAAAGTTGCATTTACACTTTCCCAACAAGAAAATGAAGTGGATAAAATCGAAATAATTTGGATTTATGACTGGTTTTCATACAATCCGGAGAATGTCGACACTTTTCAAATTCAACAGACAATTGACCCAGGAGAGTACAGCGCTTTTTTGAAGGAACTATACAGTGTGCCATGTTATAGATATCGCAATGACCCTTTCCATGGGTTTAGCAATAATACTATCCGGGTGACATATTTGGATGGTGGTTATGAACTTATTGGTGCGCATACTGTGTTTTATGAAACGGCGGCGGGTGATTGGACATTTCCTCCCTATTATTTTGATAGCAATGCCTTTGACAAATATATTAATAGCTGGACCGGGGCTGTGTGACAACAGGACAGGGGACGGTTCTCTGTCTTAACAAGAATGCGGAGTATGATATCTTAATACAGGGTGGTATTTATGCCAAGACAGGCACGAAAGAAAAGTGAAAGTGGAAAAGTACTTGAAAACGTAATCGGCAAAAGACACAGAATCGTACCCTGTCCCCACAGGCAGGACAGAGAGTTATTCTCTGTCCTGTTTATCTTTTTTTGCAGAAATACTTTCATTATTGTTGATATTTTGATATAATCAAAATATCAACAATAACTATGGGGTGATTTGCTATGAAAAAAATGATCACAATTCTTTTGGCTTTTTGTATGTGCGTTGCGATGTTCGCCGGCTGCGGCAGTGCGCCCGCTGCGCCTGCTACGGAGCCTACGGAAACAGTCCCTACACCTGCCTGGAGCTCCGGTCCGGAAGCGCTGCAGGGAAAGAAGATCATTTTCATCGGCAACTCCTATACCTTCTGGGGTCAGACGGTTATCGTCAAGGGTACAGGTGTGTTGACGCAGGCAGAGCGCAGCAATGACCAGGGTTACTTCTATCAGCTGTGCAAAGCCAAGGGAATTGATGTTTCCGTGACCAACTGGACCTTCGGCGGTCACGATATTACGGAAATGTTCGACGGACGTTGCGACAAGGGTGACGACAAATGCCTGAATGAATTCCACGAGTATTATCTTCAGGACCGCTATTTTGACTATGTATGCATTCAGCCTTACAAAGAGAAGGAATATACAGGGGATATCGTTGCCCATCTGAAGTATACGATGGATTTCTTCCGGGAGGCGAACCCCAATGTGTGCTTCCTGCTCGTGGTGCCCCAAATGGCAGCGGAGAGACAGTATGCGTGGCTGAAGGATGTGGATGTGCTGAAGGATCAGAATGTCCGGATCTGCAACTGGGGCGGTATGCTTCACGACATCTCCCAGGGAATTACGCAGGTCCCCGGCGCAACCCTGCCCTATCTTCGCAGCAGCTTTGTCAATACGCTGGATGACCATCACGAAAACCTGCTGGCAGGTTATATCACCACTCTGTTTACTTATTGCGCCATCACCGGAGAATCTGCGGCAGGTCAGCCTTATGATTTCTGCTACAATAAGGAGCTGAACAGCCTGTTTGACCTGGAAGCCTTCCGGGAAAAGAATTACCCCTCCATCGGTGAGACCAACTTTGTGGAAATCTTCTGCAGCCAGGCGGATATGGCTGGGCTGCAGCAGCTGGTGGATGAATACCTGGCAAAATAAGGGATCGTGACAATTAAGAGAATATAACAGGGGACGATGCTCATAATCCGTTAAGATTTTGTGAAATCTCAGCGGGACGATGTGGGCATCGTCCCCTACAAGCAGGTGTCCAAGGAATCTGTCGGGGCAGAAGTTGACTTTCTGCCGGGCAGATGGTAAGATATTGCTATCATTTTTGTGGAGGACGGCAGATGGCATATTTATGGATGACGTTGCTGGTTGCCGGGATCGTGGCGGCGGATCAGCTTTCCAAATTGTGGGTGGTGGCGCAGATCCCACTGTATACCCGGGTGGAGGCGATCCCCGGTCTGTTTCATCTGACCTATGTGCAAAATACCGGCGCGGCTTTTTCTTCCTTTCAGGGAATGCGATGGCTGTTTGCGCTGATCTTTGTGGTGTTTACCCTGGCGATCATTTGGGAATTTTCCAAAAAGCGGATGCCCTTTACCATGTTTGACCGCTGGTGTATTGCGGCGATCTTCGGCGGTGGTCTGGGCAATATGATCGACCGGGTGCGTCTTGGCTTCGTGGTGGATATGATCGAACTGGACTTTATGACGTTTCCGGTGTTTAATGTGGCAGACTGCTTTATTTGCTGCGGCTGCTTTGCTTTGATGTTTAGTCTGATATTCATTAACAAGGACTTTTGGAAGGACGAGAAGAAATGACTCTGTATGCCGACATTGCCGGGGAGCGGCTGGATGCCTTTCTGGCACGGTCTGTGGCAGAAATGAGCCGCAGCGGCGCGCAAAAGCTGCTGGAAGAGGGCTGTGTCCTTCGAAACGGAAAACCCGGCAAGAAGAACGATAAGCTGAATCCCGGGGATGAAATATCGGTGCGCCTGCCGGAGCCGAAGCCTGTGGATATTCAGCCGAAGGATATCCCACTGGATATCGTTTATGAGGACGAGGATGTGCTGGTGATCAATAAGCCCAAGGGGTTGGTGGTCCATCCGGCAGCAGGACACGAGGATGATACCCTGGTCAACGGACTTCTCTTTGCCAAGGCGGATACTTTGTCCGGGATCAACGGACAGCTGCGGCCGGGGATCGTTCACCGGATCGATAAGGATACTTCCGGCTTACTGGCAGTGGCGAAAAATGACCACGCCCACATTATGCTGGCTTCCCAGCTGAAGGATCATACTATGGCACGGACCTATGAATGTGTCGTCTGCGGCAATATGAAGGAGGATTCCGGTACGGTGGATGCGCCCATCGGCAGACACCCCACAGACCGGAAGAAAATGTGCGTGATCCAGCGGAACAGCCGTGATGCTGTGACCCATTGGGAAGTGATCACCCGCTACCGGGGATATACGCATTTGCGTTGCAGGCTGGAAACCGGACGGACCCATCAGATCCGTGTCCATATGGCGCATATCGGACACCCCATTTTGGGAGATACGGTTTACGGCAGAAAAAAACCGGAGCTGGGGCAGGACAGTCAGGTGCTCCACGCAGGTCTTTTGTGCTTCTTCCATCCCCGGGACGGACATCCTGTGTTTGTGCAGGCGGAGCTGCCGGAATATTTCCGGGCGGTCATTGAAAAATTGGAAAAAATGCGATAAAAGGATGGAATGGCTATGTTTTCAGATGTTTTACTTACGGTGGATTATGACCGCACCTTTACCGGTCCGGATTCTGCTGTGCCGAAGAATAATCTGGAAGCTGTTGCATATTTTAAGGAAAACGGCGGCACCTTTACGGTGAATACCGGCAGAGGTGTGGCAACCTTTTGGAAGTATATGGATTCCTTTCCTGCCAATGCGCCGCTATTACTGTATAACGGCAGTGCCGCCTGGGAAAACGGGCAGCTGACCCAGCTGCGCCCCATCGATCTGGATGTGTGGACAGTTATGGCAGAGGTGCGGCAGCAGTTCCCGGAAATGAATCTGGAGATCCAGGGAGAGAAGATCCATTATCTTATTGATGCAAAGCCGGATATTTTGGCACTGTATGACAATTTAGGCTGGAAGTACACCTGCGCCCAGTGGGGACAGGATGTGGGCGTGTTTCTGAAGTTTGCGCTGTTTGGCACTGTCCGGAAGCCGGTGGTGGCGGATATGTATGCCTATTCCCAGGAGGAGAGTCGCCGCTTTAACGAAGCAGAAGCCTGGCTGCGGGACCGTTACGGGGAAAAGGTGGAGATCTTCCGTGCCGCACCCCGGATCATTGATGTTCATGCCAAGGGTACTTCCAAGCTGGCAGGTGCCCGGGATCTGCAAAAGCGGTTGGGGAAGAAAATTCTGGTGTGTGTGGGAGACGGAGAGAATGATATTCCTATGCTCTCCGGGGCAGACTATGCCTTTTGTCCTGCCGACGGTATCGTTGCAGACCGGTATCCCAACGTGTGTCCCTGCGGCGAAGGGGCAATTGCAGAGGTTATTTATAAAAAAATACCTGAAATTCTACAAAAACAACCTTGACACAGAGGAAATAATATGCTAGAATTTTCTAGCTGAATGCGCCAAGACCTATGTGCGGGTGTAGTTCAATGGTAGAACACCAGCCTTCCAAGCTGGATACGCGGGTCCGATTCCCGTCACCCGCTCCAATGAAATGCGCCAGTAGCTCAGCTGGATAGAGCAACTGCCTTCTAAGCAGTAGGTCGGGGGTTCGAGTCCCTCCTGGCGTACCATTCAACATAAAGGATTCCCGGGAGTGGCTGATTTCTGTTTTGCAGAGATTATCCCAGGGGCTCGAACGATTAAATGCAACGCGGGTGAGCGTTGCCGGCGAGGGCTTGACCGAGCCGAACATTAGAAAAACGAGTCCCTCCTGGCGTACCAATACTGCCTTCGGCAGTAAGTAATAAGTAATAGTGAATAGTGAATAAGTAAAGTGTCGGCGTAGCCGATTGATTTAAATACTTCTTCACTCTTAACTTTTACCTCTTACTTCAAATATGGTGGGTGTCGCCAAGAGGCCTAAGGCACCGGATTGTGGTTCCGGTATTCGTGGGTTCGAATCCCATCACCCACCCCATAAAATTCCGTACACGCAAGTGTGCGTAATTTTACTTTTTACCTATTCACTCTTCACTTTTCACTTGTTTTGCGTGTACGGAATTTTAAGTAATAAGTAATAGTGAATAGTGAAGAAATGGGCGAATTTAATTTCACTTTCTGCGTTCGCAGAAAAGTTCACTTCGACGAAGTCGAAATTTCACCGTAAGCGTAAGCGCAGGATTTCACAGAAGCCGTTCCTATGCTTTGTTTGTGTTTCTATGGGTATTCGTAGGTGATGGGCTTGCGTTGGTAAGGGTTTCGGTATATAATGCAGGAGAGGTGATGAATGTGGCAGATAAAACGCTGATGCAGGAAAGAGAACCCGGTGTGGATCTGTTTCGGCTGTTAGGTTTGTTGTTTGTAAACGGACTGCATGCTTTTTTATATAACGGTTTTTACTATGAGCCCCAAGCCGGTGGGACAATATGGCTTGCCAACAGCTTCCGCTGGCTGTTTTTTGGCTGTAACGGAATGTTTATGCTGCTGACAGGGTATCTGAAAACCACAAAGCCCTGGAACAGGAAGTATTACCGTGGCTTGCTTACGGTTTTGGTGGGCTATGTGCTTACCTGCGTGATCTCCTATCCCATCCGGTACTTTCTGCTGGATGAGAAGGATGAATTTTCTGTATGGCTGGAACGGTTTTACACCTTCAGTAATTATGCCTGGTATGTGGAGATGTACATCGGGTTGATTTTGTTGAGTCCGGTATTAAATCTGGCACTGGATAATATGAGATCTGATAAGGAAGTATGGCTTTTGACCGGTGGTGTGGTTCTGGTTACCATACTTCCCACCGTTACGCCCCTGAAGCTGCTGCCGGACTGGTGGACCGGACTGTATCCTGTGGGCTATTATATGATCGGTGCGGCAATTCGCAGGACCAAGCCTAAGATCCCGGCTGTAGTGGGTCTAATGGGAGCAGCGTTGTGTGCAATGGGTATGGGACTGGCTTCCCTGCTGACCACCCATGGCGGTGATTTTAACGATGGCTTCAAGCAAGGTGGCTACGGCGGTTTTTGGACAACGTTGATGGTGACCTGTCTGTTTTTGGGTGTCTACCGGTTCAAGACAGGAAAGGGTACTGCCAAGGTGCTGTCCTTCTGTGCAGCCGGTGTCTTTGAAGGGTATATTCTCTCCCGGCTGTGGGATGTATGGGTATATAAAACCGTCCGGTTCTGGCACACACCGGAAAACTATATTTTGATCTTTTTGTGTGTTACGATCCCGGTGTTTCTTACCTCTATGCTATCTGGCAGACTGGTCCATAGCATATCCGCCTGGATCACCAAACCCCGCAAATAAATATTCGGTTTTTGGGGACATCTCATTCCTTTTGAGATGTTCCTATTTACGTTTTCCAGTCTATTTATTCTTGTTGACATTTAAAGAAGAATCGTATATACTTATTTTTGCAAATAAATATTCCGTTTGAGTGCCTGCGGATGTGGTAACAGCACTGCAGGAGAATAGAAAACCGGGTGTGATTCCCGGACGGTACCGCCACTGTATGCGTGGAGGTTCTGCATTTGGTGAAAGCCGGTCATTGGGGAAACCCGAGAAGGCCATGCAGGACTTATGATCCGCAAGTCAGGAGAACTGCACAAATGTGGTAAAAACACGAGGGTCTGCAAGTACGGAGCCTGTGATTTTTTGTTGCGGAAAAACGGCTGCAGCAGCCCAATGTGGGGTTGCTGCAGTTTTTTGTGACCGCCGACGTGCTTCCCCCGCACGATTGCCACGGCGGTCACGATCCGCAAACCAACTGAATATTGCATATTGGTATAGCGAGGTGATCCGGTGAGAAACCGGAACAACCGTCCATTGCTGTGTTTGGTATTTTCTAACCATAAGTCAGAGAGCCTGCTGTACTGATAAGGTCTATCACGCTTTGACAGGAGAGTGCAACCTGATTTATCCGTACTTGCGGATAAATTGGTTGCACTTTTTTGATACCTGCGGGAAGACCATATGAAAAATGAAGGAGGGATGCAAGTGACACCGGAAGAGAAGAAGTCCTGGGCGGAGGCGCTTCTGCGAAAAAAGTATCAGGAACTGGGAAGACTCCCCACAAAAAAAGACTTCGACAGTGCCTCTTGCGCCCAAATCAAGGCTTACCTTGGACCGTGGCCCCGGGCATTGGAGTCTGCCGGGCTGAAACAGCCCAAAGAAGGTAAGGAAAACCCAACAAGAAAGGACGAAGAAAAATGCGAATGACCAAGAAAATGATAAGTATGCTTCTGGTGTGTGTAATGGTGCTGGGCTTGCTGCCTGCCACCGCTGCCGCAACAGGAGAAGATGTGGTGTACATCTCTGTCAGCTATGATGATAAGTTTACGGCTGATACAAACGGCGATCCTATAGCCTTTGTTCCGGTATCCTTTGCAGAGCTTGCCGCAGTGGATCTGGAAGATTATAACTTAAGTGACTACCGTTATGACGAGGACGGTGACGGCACATATGAAATTACCGCCCTGCATTTGATCATTTATGCCCACGAAAACCTTTACGGCGGTGACTTCAGTGAAGTGGATTTCACCGGTGAACCCGGAAGCTCCTACTTCCAGGGCGGATTATTTGGTCGGGACGAAAATCTGAACTATTACCTCAACGGTCAGTATCCCCTGGCAAGTGGCGGTTGGGGCGCAACCTCCGATCAGATCGTATTGGAAGCCGGTGATTTTATCAATCTTGCCGGTTTTACCAGCTGGGATTTTTATCAGGACTCCGCTTACGGTTTCCACTTCTTTGCAGATGAAAACGGTGATATTACCCACCAATATACCGCCACTGTGGGAGAAGCCTGCAATATTATGCTGATCAAGGGCACAAAGGACTTTGAATATAATTCCGTAATTAATGAAGTTCCGGATCATGAGGTCCATTACGGTACTGCCCTGTATGAAGAAACCGGTTCTGTTACTACTGACAGCGGTGCCGGTGCTGCCATTACTTTCCCCTCTGCCGGTACCTGGTATCTGTGGGCAGATGGCGGCTATGGCAATGAATATCCCGATTCCATCGTTTCTGCTCCCGGTTATGCCAAGGTAACTGTGACGGATGCAGAAGTGCCTGAACAGCCCCGCCAGGCGCAGAGTGTTACCACGCAGCTGAATGCAACCATGGCAAAGCTGGCAGCTACGGTAACCGAGCCTGTATTTGGTACCACCGCAGGCGAGTGGACAGTGCTCAGCCTTGCCCGTGGCGGTTACTATGCCAAGGATAATGCTTATTTTACCGATTACTATGATCGCATTGTGGAGACAGTCAACACCGCTGCCGCAACTGTTGGTATGAACGGTGCTCTGCACAAGAATAAATCCACTGAGAACTCCCGGTTGATCGTGGCATTGTCTGCCCTTGGCAAGGATGCCACTTCTGTAGGCAACTGGGATCTGGTGGAAGCTTACAGCGCCAACGGTCTTAGCTGGATCAAGAAACAAGGTCTGAACGGCACCATCTGGGCATTGCTTGCTTTGGATTCTCATAATTATGCAACCACCGACGCCACCATCCGTCAGCAGTGTGTGGATTCTATTTTGTCTTTGCAGCACGATGACGGCGGCTGGGCATTGCAGGCAAATGTCACCTACGCATCTGACCCGGATGTGACCGGTATGACATTGACCGCTTTGTACCCCTACCGGGATCAACCTGCTGTTGCAGCAGCTTGTGAGGAAGCCTTTGCCTGTTTGTCCAATATGCAGCACGATAACGGCATCTTTGCTTCCGGTGGCAGCGAATGCGCTGAAAGCTGCGCCTGGGTCATTGTGGCTGCTACTACCTGGGGCATCAACCCCGATACGGATACCCGCTTTATCAAAAACGGCAAGTCTGTTGTAGATGGCTTGCTTGCTCACTATCTGCCCGATTCCGCAACCTTCCAGCACATCATCGGCGCAGGTGCCAATGCCATGGCAACCGACCAGTCCTGTTATGCACTGGCTGCTTATGACCGCTTTGTAAATGGCAAGGCTGCGTTGTTTGATTATACCGATGTGACTTTTGAAGCGCCTGTTCCCAAGGAGATGGCTGCCCAGCTGGGTCTGCCTGAGAACATCAATGGCGGTGACAGCTTTAACGGCATCATCAGCATCAACAAATGGGACAACGAAGCCGGCTACAAGCTGATCGACTTTATCGTGGATGTTCCTGAAAATGTAAGCGTTACCAATGTAACGGCAGGTGACCGTTTAAGCGGCGGCGAGATCAGTTGGAATCTGGAAGCAGATACCGGAAAGCTGCGTGTTGTTTACTTCGATGCTAATGCCAATGCTGACTTGGCAGTCAGCGGTGAAAGCTTCCCTGCAGAACTGTTCACCGTAGCTTTTTCGGCAGAAAATGTCACCGGTGGCAGCAAGCTGGATATTGCACTCTCCGGAATGTCTGTAAAGCTTACCTCTGATTCTGCCGATGAAGATGCAATGATCGTTGTCAATACCGATACAGCCAAGGGCACTGTGGAAGTGGTCGTGGGTCTTTCCTTCAGTGCAAAATGCCTGTACACCGGTGACGATGTGGATTTGATCCCGTCTACCAAGAAGGCAGTTGCCGTGGCAGTGACCGGCATCACCGGCGGCAATAAGCTGACCTATAACGATGGCACAAATACAGTGGAATTCAAGTACAGTGCCCAGATCACCGGAAAAACCAATGTTCCCACCTATGTAGCATTGGTGGATGCAGCGATTGCTATGGAAAGCTTTGTGAAGGAAAGCAACTTCGCAATTCCCGGTGGCAATGCTGCTAAGCTTACCTTTGGTGATACCAACAGTGACGGTGTTGTGAATGCCCAGGACGCACTGGCTGCTGTGGATACCTGGCTCCGGAAAGGGGATGCACCTACCGATGATGACATTTTGACAATGAACGTCAACGGAGATAGCCGCATCAACACCTTTGATGCACTGGGTATCGTGGAAGCCTTTGTAAATAAGACCGAATATATCGTTGTGACCAAGGCTGCCACTGTTACGGAAAACGCATAATATATCCCATGGGTGGGAGAATCTCTCTCCCACCCATGATTAAAAAGGAGTGTTTCTGTGAGAAACTTTTTGAAAAAGAAATGGTATTGGCTATCAGGCGGCTGCCTGTTGGTTGCCCTGCTGGTTTTGCTGCTGGTGCGATGCGGCAGCGATTCTGCCTTCTCAGCACCTACCTTGACAATAGAAACACCCCAAAAGCTCTCCAGGGCAGCTACTGACGAGTTTACCCTGGATGTGACGGTGAATAAGCTGGGCGATGCCCGCTATCCGGCTATGAGTATGAGCATAGCCTTTGATTCTTCCAGACTGGAATTTGTGGGTGTGGAAGAAGGCAATATTTTTATCCTCAGCGATGAAAGCAGCACCGGACAGCAGCTTCCGGATTGGAACTGCAATCCAAAGACCGGTAACGATACCGGTATGATCAACATTATGTATTTGGATATGACCGGCGGCAAAAACGCATTTACCAAAGATCTTTTGGAAGAAGATAATAATGTAGTGCTTCGCTTGCGATTCCGGCTCCGGGGAAGTGCAAGGGTTGGCGATGTGCTGGAGCTTGTATTGGAGGATGCGGTGTTTGCCGCATCGGATGAAACCCGAAGTCTTGCAATGACCACCGGTACGCTTAAAACAAAAAACAGCAGGCTGGTTATAGGAGAGTAAATATGAAACGATTATTCAGCCTTTTTTTGGCTTTTATGATACTGTTTTCCCTATGCGGCTGCCAGGGAGATTTCGGCGGTGCGGATCTGAAGGATCCCCTTGCCATTCCGGAAGACGGCATTATCCAAGAGCGTATCCTCAAACAAATAAAAGATGAAAATGCCATCGGTGTCTTTGCCGGAAGCTCCGGTGCCATTTCGTATGAATGGACGATCTTTGGCAGTGATATTACAGACACTAAGGAAATCAACCTGCAGGCAAAGATCAGTAAGACAGAAGATGGTGCTGTTGCGGTAGAGCTGGCGCAAAGGGAAGTATTTGGATTTTCCGGATTGCTATCCATCCATTTGGAAGAAAAGTGGGAAGAGGACAGTGCCACGGCTTATGCTGCAGAAAAAGCTGTAGCATCTGTATCCCTCACCGGCAGTAAAAACAGTACGATCTTAAACTGTATTTTAGACGGAACGGTCCGGGAATTTACCATCAAACCCGATGCGCTTCCGGAGGAAACGGCAACAACAGAAGCCACGGAAGCAACAGAAGAAACAACTGCCACCGCCGGGAAAGATAACTATCTTTCCAAGCCGCAAAATAACGATGACAGGGTTTATACCGATGGCAAGGATCCGTATCTTACCGATCCCGTTCCGGCAGGAAAACCCAAGCCGGTAGAGCCGGAAGATCAGGAAGTGGATAAGAAAAAAACATACACCTGTACCTTCTCCATCGAATGCTCTACGATTTTGAACAATCTGGACCAGCTAGATCCGGAGAAGCTGGAAATGGTTCCCTCCGGCGGTGTGATTTTGGAAACGACTACGGTGACCTTCTTTGAAGGCGAGTCGGTATTTGATGTGCTGCAACGGGTCTGTAAGGATAAGGGGATCCATATGGAAGCTTCCTGGACACCGATTTATAACAGTGCCTACATTGAAGGCATCCACAATCTGTATGAATTTGATTGCGGGGAATTGTCCGGCTGGATGTATCGGGTCAACGGCTGGTATCCCAACTACGGCAGCTCCCGTTATCAGTTAAAGCAGGGGGATGTGGTACAGTGGCGCTATACCTGTGATTTGGGTAACGATGTAGGCAGAGGTATGAGCTAAATGGGTAGGGATTCCTTTCGAAAATATCACCCGCTGGTGAATTTTATGTATTTTGCGCTGGTGATCGGCTTTTCTATGGCACTGAATCACCCTTTGGCACAGGGGATCTCCTTTGCCTGTGCCTGCCTGTATGCGGTGCAGGCAGAGGGAAAGAGGGCAGTGTTCTTTGCACTGAAATGGTGCTTGCCGGTTCTGTTGCTGACGGCTTTTATGAATCCGGCATTCAGCCACGAGGGTGTGACGATCCTGCTGTATTTTCCCACCGGCAATCCTTTGACTCTGGAGAGTATCCTCTACGGCTTATCTACCGGTGTTATGATCGCCACGGTAATGCTATGGTTTGTAAATTTTAACCGGGTCATTTCCTCGGATAAGTTTATCTACCTCTTTGGCAGAATCATTCCGGCAATGTCTTTAGTGCTGAGTATGACGTTGCGGTTTATCCCCAAATTTAAGGCGCAGATGACTGCGGTAGTCGATGCCCAACGGTGCATTGGCAGAGATATTTCAGAAGGTTCTCTCTGGCACCGGATGAAAATTGCTGTTACAGTGTTATCCAGTATGGTTACCTGGTCTTTGGAAAATGCCATAGAAACGGCTGACAGTATGAAAAGCCGGGGTTACGGACTGAAAGGACGCACAGCCTTTTCTATCTACCGCTTTGATGACCGGGATAAGATGGCGATGCTCTATTTGGGTTTCTGCGGCTTCTACTTGTTGGCGGGCGTGATGGTATCTGCCTTTGGATTCCGGTATTTTCCCAGCATTCGCTATATTTCTTTCAATACTATGACCTTATCCTTTCAGTTTGTGTATTTCATTCTTTGCATTATGCCTGTGGTGCTGAATACTTCAGAGGAGAGAAAATGGAAAGCTATTCATTCAAAAATGTAGATTTTACATACCCGGAGGGTGAGAAAAAGGTGCTCTCCAATATTTCTTTTACCCTTTTGCAGGGGGAATTTGTGATTTTGTGCGGTCCTTCCGGCTGCGGAAAATCCACCCTGTTGCGGCACTTAAAATCCTGCCTGACACCCCACGGAATCTTCTCTGGTGAGATTCGGTATCAAGGCACACTGCTGTCAGAGCTGTCCCAACGGGAACAGGCGCAGCAAATTGGGTATGTTCTGCAATCTCCGGAGAATCAGGTGGTCACAGACAAAGTGTGGCACGAGCTGGCATTCGGTTTGGAGAGCCTGGGCTATGATACGCCAACCATTCGCCGCCGGGTCGCGGAGATCGCTGCTTTTTTCGGCATTGAAAATTGGTTTTATAAAAATGTTACAGAACTCTCCGGTGGACAAAAGCAGCTGTTGAGCCTGGCATCTGTTATGGCAATGCAGCCGGGGGTGCTGGTACTGGATGAGCCTACTGCCCAGCTTGACCCCATTGCTGCTGCCGACTTTCTGGCATTGCTTGGTAAGATCAACCGGGAGCTGGGTACGACGATTATTTTGACGGAGCACCGTTTGGAGGAAGCCTTCCCCTTTGCCACAAGGGTTATCGTGATGAATGAGGGTGCCGTTCTTTGCGACGATCAGCCGGAAAATGTCGGCTTGCAGCTCAAGGACAAAGGCAGCGGAATGTTCCTTGCTATGCCTACGGCTATGCGGGTTTGGGCAGCGGTGGAAACCAAGCTTGGTTGCCCGATGACCGTCCGGGACGGCAGTACCTTTCTTACCCAACGGCAAGAAGAACAGGAATTTCTGCCCCTTGTAGAAAAAAAGCCTCCGGCATACCCGGAGGAAGCTGCTTTGGAATGTGATGATCTGTGGTTCCGTTATGAAAAGGAAAGTCCGGATGTGGTGAAGGGCTTTTCCCTGACCCTCCGGAAAGGGGAGTTTTATGCCGTTTTAGGCGGCAACGGTGCCGGTAAATCTACTACCTTAAAGGTGATCTCCGGTTTATGTGCTGCCCACCGGGGGGATGTTCGCCTGCAGGGCAGGTTGGGACATCTGCCCCAAAATCCCCAAACATTATTTGTAAAGCGCACTGTACGGGAAGATTTGTACGAAGTGTTCCGGGGGAAGAGAATCCCCAAAGAAAAACAGGATGCAGAGGTTGCCCGGATCACAGAGCTTTGCGGCTTGGGGGAATTTTTAGATCGGCATCCTTATGATATTTCCGGCGGCGAGCAGCAGCGCACCGCCTTGGCAAAGGTGCTTTTAACTGCACCGGATATTCTGCTGTTGGATGAACCGACCAAGGGATTTGATGCGGAGTTTAAGGTGACCTTTGCGCTGATCCTCCGCAGGCTGGTCGACCAGGGGGTGACCATCTTGATGGTGAGCCACGATGTCCCTTTCTGCGCAGAGTATGCCCATAAATGCGGATTGTTCTTTGATGGCAGTATCGTGGCAGAGGGGACACCCCGGGAATTTTTCTCCGGCAACAGTTTTTATACTACCCCTGCCAACCGTATGGCACGGCATCTGCTTCCGGAGGCGGTAACGGTGGCGGATATCGTCAGCTGTTGCGGTGGAGCATTACCGGCTGAACCGGAGATCCCGGAAACGGGGATTCTGCCTCCGCCAAAAGAAACGGCAGTCAATTTCAAGCCTAAGCCCCTTCCTGTGTGGCGGAAAGTCCTTGCCGGTATTGCCTTGGTGATTTCGTTTTTGGTGTTCCTCTATGCCACTGGTATCACCGATCTTTCTGCGCTGATCGGCAAAGAAGGTATCAGCAACACCGGAGAAAATCAGCTTCTTCTGTACTTGGTGCTGATCGCTGCACTGGGCATTTTCATTGCCGCCATTGGTCGCAGAAGCGCCCCTTCCAATATGCTGCAGATCCCTGCCGCACAGCGAAGGCTGAGTAAACGCACCCTTGTAGCTGCGGTGCTAAGCGTGTTGTGCATCCCGCTGACCATCTTCACCGGTGTGATGTACTTGGGTAACCGGCATTACAATGTGACGGCACTATTGGTGCTGATGGAATGTATGGTGCCTTTCTTTCTGGTGTTTGAAAGTCGCAAACCCAAGGCCAGAGAGCTGGTGGTCATTGCGGTGCTGTGTGCCATCGGTGTGGCAGGACGGTCTGTGTTCTTTATGCTGCCTCAGTTCAAGCCGGTGCTGGCGCTGGTGATCATTTCCGGGGTTGCCCTTGGCGGTGAAACAGGTTTTCTGGTGGGTGCCGTAACAATGCTGGTGTCCAATGTTCTGTTTTCCCAAGGTCCCTGGATGCCCTGGCAGATGTTCAGTATGGGTATTATCGGCTTTTTAGCAGGTGTGCTGTTTCGGAAAGGATTGCTGCGCCGCAGCCGGGGCAGTCTTGCCACCTTTGGTGCATTTTCTGCGGTGATTATCTACGGCGGCATTATGAATCCTGCTGCCGCACTGATGTACAATGCCCAAAGCGTAAATTGGAATATGCTCCTTGCTTACTATGTGTCCGGTCTTCCTATGGATCTGATCCACGCTGCTGCAACGGTGATCTTCCTTTTGATCGCAGCAGAACCAATGCTGGAAAAGCTGGACCGTATCAAGGTAAAATATGGGTTAGTAGAATAGTGAAAAAGCCACAGGCAACCGCCCAATACCACTAACTAAGTGACATTGGGCAACCGCCTGTGGCTTTTATTTGATTTAGAGGAGATAATCGCTATTGGAATAACTTTGGGTCGCCCGGTAGTCGGCAGGGGAGATTCCGGTGAATTTCTTAAAATTCCGGTAAAATGTGGAGCTGTCCTCGTAACCTACCCGGGTACCGATTTGGGATAGCGGCAGCTCCGGGTGGGAACGGATCAGCAGCTGTGCTTCCCGGATGCGCTTTTGGGCAATATACTGTCCCAGGGGCATACCGGCATATTGGGGGAAGGCAGCGCAGAAGGCAGACCGGGAGATGCCAAACTGCCGGGTCAAAGCGTCCAGGGACAGAGGCTGGCGGAAATGTAGATCGATATAGCGAATACATTGCAGCAGCGGGTCATTACCGGTGGGGGGATGCTTTCGATCCTTGGTGTTTTGATAATAGCATTGTGCCAGCAGGAACAGCACAGAGGAGATCAGACTGGGGGCAGCGGAAAGAGCCGGAGGATTATTGACATTTTGCTCCCGGATCAGAATGGACAGCAAAGCTTGCAAACTTTCCTGCTGCCGGGGATCCGGACGAAGCCGAAGCTGAACCCCTTTGCTGGGGATATCCGTCTGCAGATCGGTCAAAAATGCGTAGACAGGGGATTTATTGAAGCCTGCGTGAAACATCGTATCCAGGAAAGCCAGGGACATGGCTTGGGTGTTGGGGGCGTCGAAATGCAAGCTGTGTAAAAAACCCGGTGGGATCACAAAGGCATCCCCCTTTTTCAGAGTGATATGGGTGCCTTCCTGGTAGTGGATCAGCCGCCCCTGGGTAACAAAACATACCTGAAAATAATCGTGATAGTGCATTTTCCCGTCTACTGCGGAACGGTCCGGATGGTAAATGTGATATTGCCGGGCTTCCGCATCAAAATATGCAAGGGTAATCAGCTCTGCCATACTGCCGCCTCCTTTTTATGTAGTATAACACATAACTTTACAGATTGCATCACTTTGGAAAAAATGCAATATAAAAAAGAATAATTGCAATTCCTGTTTTTTAGGGATGCCGATATAATAAATAAAGCCCAAATAAGGAGGAAATGGCAAAATGAAAAAACGGATGCTTTCTTTTGTGCTGGTACTGGCTGTACTGGCAGGAATGATCGTAATGCCTGCTTCTGCCGCAGGCAAGACCATTGACGATTACTGTGATCACTGCCAGAAAACAGTTACCTGGCAGGCGCTGGAAACCAGCGCAGACAAGCCTACCGGAAATGACCATTATTATATGGCTTCTTCCGGTGCCAATATTACTTACGGACTTATCACCATTCCGGAAAATACGGAAGTTTGTCTGCACCTGGGTAAAAAGGAATATACTGGCAACCGGCATTTGGTGCTCTCCAAAGGTGCAACATTGCACTTGATGGGTGCTGACGGTGTTCTTTCTGGCAGAGGCGCAGATGATTATTCTCCCGGCGGTGCTATTTGGGTCAAGGAGGGTGCTACACTGAATATGTACAGCGGCACCGTTACTTATAAACCCCATCAGCAGACCCGTGGCTCTGATTTAGGCGGCGCAATTGCGGTGGATGGCACCTTCAATATGTACGGCGGTACTGTCACAGCCGGTGTTGCCCGGGAAAAGGGCGGCAGTATTTATGTCGGTCCTACCGGTACGCTGAAGCTTATGGGCGGCAAGGTGGAAAACGGCACAGCGCCCACAGGCAGCTGCATTTACAACAGCGGCAAGGTGCTCCTTTCCGGAAGCGCAGCTTTGGAAAGTGTACTGCAGGCACCGGTAACGGAAGGACCTTCTTTGGAGCAGATGCTGACAGTCAAGGGTACTTACACCGGCAGCGCCAATGTAATGACAACAACCGATTTAACAGCCGGTCAGTGTGTGGGAGTAGCGGACAGCGCGGATATTTCCGGCGCTACGGTGCTTCTTCCCGGCACAGATTATAAGCTGAAGGTTCAGGAGAATGCGCTGATTGCTTATCTGCCCAAGCTGGTGACAAATACTGCCACCGGTGAAGAGTTTGATACTTTGGAAAAGGCAGTGGAGCAGGCAGCGGAAGGACAGATCCTGACGCTGCAGCGGGATGTGGAAGAATCTGTCACGGTCAAAAAGACAGTTACCCTGGATCTGGACGGACATAATATCCGGGGAACCCTCACCGCTGAGGGTGCTACTGTCTATGTGAAGGATTCCCAAACGGCAGATTATGATATCACCGATAAAATTTACGGCAAGATCACCGCAGTTGCCGGCGATGTCCGGGGGGCAGAAGCCACCGAAGCTGCTGATGTGTATATGAAGGTGACGGAAGAGGATGGTATTTCCTTCCACGCCGTTTCTTTGAATATTACCGATATGGCACTGAAGCCCGGTGATGCGGCACTGTATTTTATCAATACCTTTCAGGGGGATACCCTTGTAACAGGTTCTGTGGAGTCCTACGGCGTTGCTTTGAGCATCCAGGGTGTCCCGGAGACTGCCACTATGGGTAAGTCCACCAAGTATACAGTGTTTGAAGGCGACACCTTCGGTACAGAAACAGAAGGCACCAGCTCTCTGGTCTATAATATTCTCAGTAACCAGGTGGGCGATGCGGCAAACAACAGAAATGCCGCTACCAAGATCTACGGCAGAGCTTATATCAAAACCGCTGCCGGTGAATATGTTTTCGGTGTGACCCGTCAGCGGAGCCTCCGGGAGCAGGTGGAAGCTGTTGATGTTAAGTGGGAGGAACTGAAGTATCAGCAGCAACAGGATATGCTGACATTGTTCCGGAAATTCCCGGCGGTCATCAGCACCTGGGCAACTGAGGCAATTCAGAATGCGGATAAGGTAAGTGAAGATGAAGTTATGAAGATCCTTTCCATTGGACAGAGCCACTCTCAGGACTCCATTTGGCTGGTGCAGGAAGTGCTCCAGACAGAAATGCCCGACAAGCAGTTTGTGATCGCCGAATGTTTGAAGTCTGTGACATTGGTGGATCACGTGTATAATGCAGAAAATGAAGTACCGGATTACCTGTACTACGTCAATACCGATGGCGAATGGGTGTCGGAATCGGACGGTTACAGCTACACCATCCGTCAGGCACTGTTGGATCAGCAGTGGGATTATGTTATCATCAATGAATCCAGCCGCTATCTGGGTTTGGAGACCACAATGAAACAGGGCTATGTGGATCGGATGATCACCTATATCCAGGGTGTTGTGGGGGATGGTCCCAAGCTCCTGTACAACTGGACCTGGGCAACCCCCGAGGACCAAGGCTTCTACGCAGAGGACTTTGTTCCCCAGCCGCCTTCCGGCTTCTGGGATAACTTCACCCGGGACTATAACGCTGACAGCGTTTATCATTACGAAGCAATGCGCTCTATGGTACAGAAGTACATTGTACCCAATACCGCATTTGATAAGATTTTGTATTCCGCAACTCCCATCCAGTATGCGGTGCAGGTGCTGGGCGTGGATGAAATGCTGATGTACCGTGACTACATCCACCTGTCGGATTACGGCAGACTGTATATCGGTTATCTGTGGTATGCTCAGCTTTACGGCTTGGAGGAGATCACAGAGGTGAATGTGGGTGTGATCGAAGAGCATCTGCGGTTCTGGCGATTTGCTGATAACGGTGCCGGTGATGTGGTCTTGACAGAGGAAATGAAAAACTGGCTCATGGAATCCGTCAACTGGGCGCTGAAGCATCCTATGGAAATGCCCCACGAAGTGGAAGCAATCGAATAAACAAGTAAAAAAGGGCGCATTGTAAAAAATGAATGCAATGCGCCCTTGAACTATGGAAACAGCTACTTTCTGCGGATGTAGGGGTAGATAAATACGTAGGGGACAATGCCCACATTGTCCCGTTAAATACCTAATTTATTTGAAAGATGTTTTGGGCGGATGTGGGCATCCGCCCCTACTTTACAAATTGAAGGGCTAACGTACCTATGTACGCCTATGCCTTCGATTTGTTCGTCTTGATGGCTTCTTTGATCTCTGTAGTTTTGACAAAAAACTAATTTCCCGGAAGACCATTGGGTCTTCCGGGAAATGCTTTTTCAGGGTTTCTTTTAGCTGGCAGGGTATTGGGAAGCAGTAACCTGCCAGGGATAGTCCAGTGCGTTATTGACACATTCCTTAATTACCAGCTTGTCACTGTCAGAAAGGGTGATGGGAGGCAGTTCACGATCGTTTGCATAGGTCAGGGCGATATCACTCAGCCGGAAGCCGGAGTCATCCATTCCCATAATGGTGGCATACAGGGAATAGCCTGCAATGACTCTGCCAAGGGTATTCAGGTGCAAGGTATCCTTGGTCAAAGTATCGCCAAAGTAGCTGGTACGGGCATTCTGAATGGCAGTACCGGCAGGATTGATGGCATCAATGTCGTTTCTGGGAAGGACCTTAGTTTGTACAGCATTGACAATGGAGTTGTACATTGCCATCTGATCGCCCTTGAAGGTGTTTACAAAGACATCGGATGTGGAGTCGCCCTGGTATGCCCAGGTCATATTCCAGATGTACTTGGCATTGGGATTGCGCTTGTACAGGTCAACAAAGTTTTTCAAGGTGTCGATGTAATCCTTGTAGGTGTCAGCAAGGGCGGACTCTGCCGCACTCTGCTGCAGATAAATGATATCCCAGTATTCGTCCTGGATACCGTCCAGCATAACGGTTTCCTCTGTGGTCGTCCATTTGCCGTTGACACACTTGCTGTACTGATACTGAGGCATATGGTTCAAGCCGTAATTCACATGCTGCTTCAAAGTGCAGGCAGCGCAGAACAGACGGGCAACGATGATGTTCTCCACACCCTCTGCCATAGCAATGTCTGCCAGCAGCTGAGTGGTGTTCTTGCCGAAGCTGCTGGTGATGGCAAGGATCTTTATGGTCTTGTCCTCTTCTGCCTGGAAGCCGTCGGCAATGGTGGTTGCGTTCCAGCTGTCCAGCAGCTCGTAGTAGGTTTCGTACATAGCCAGCAGCTCGGTTTTCTGGGTATCGTTGAGCCAGCTCAGGTCTGCTTTGTAGTCATTGATCAGCATAACCTGTTGCTTGAAGGAACGGTTTTTGGTCTGACCCATTTCTACATTGCCGTTTTTAAATTTAATGTAAGGTCTGCCATATACCTTAATATCCGCATTTCTGTTGTTGGTGTATGCGCCGTTTTCCTGGGAGATAACATTGCAAACAACAGAGCTGGTGACATCGGTACCTCCGTTAAAGAGTGTGCTGTCAAAGGAAGTGAAGTTGCCCTTCTTTTCCAAAGTGCTCTCATCGGGATCACCGGAAACGCTCATAGCAACACCAAAGGTGTCGATCAAGGAAGCAGCCAGGCTGTCGCCCTTAAACTCGGTGGTAAAGTAGATGCCGGCTTCGGCAGCACGCAGGGTCATACCGGCGATTGCCATTTTATAAGCGTGGAAGGAAATACCGCCCTCTTCTGTAGCTTGCAGGTAGCCTGCTACGGGGGAAACCGTGCCGTTTACGGTAGTGATCGTGCCGTAAATGCCGTCTGTAATGGAATAGTCATCGGTAGCAGAGTCCTTCACGGTAACGGTGGCGTTTACATTCAAAATGCCAACGCTGCAGCCGTTAAGATCCAAAGTGACGGCATTGCTTAAAGTGAGCTCCGGAGCATAAGCCAACAGCTGCAGAGTCTGTCCCTCTGCCAGGTTTTCAAGGGCTTCGGTGAGGGTAGCGTACTTTGTGCCGTCAACGGCAGCGGCATATTCCACTTTGGCTACCAGCTGTGTGCCGGAAGCTGCCAAAGTAATGCCGGGGTTTGTGCAGGTGATATTGTCGGTGGCTGCACCGGTTGCCAGGGTAGCGACGGCATCTCCGGCAGTGACGGTTTTGGGCAGAGTCAGCTCTGCACCACCGGTAAAGTCTGCGCCAAAGGTCAGACGGTCTGCTTCCAGGGTTTCCATCAGAATGTTTTCAATTTCAGAAGAGCCCTTAAGGGTCAGCTTGCCGCTGTTGTAGATGCAATCGCCCTTTTCACCGGCAGTGCCGGCATCAACAGTAGTGTTGTTCAGGGTCACGATGCCTGTGGGGTCAATGTACATACTGCCGCCCATAGAGGCAGCTTCACCGCCGGTAATGGTGCAGTTTTCCGCAGTCATAGTACCCTGCACCCGGAACAGACCGTATGTTGTGGGGGTTCTGTCCATATCATCAAATGCTACGGTGACGTTACGCATATTCAGCGTGCCGGTGGACTGCACCCAGGCGCAGTTAACGATGGCAGCGCTGTTGGAGGTAAGTCCACGACCGGCAATGGTGCCGGCGCCCTGGATGGTGATGGTGGTATTTTCCTTCACAATAAAGCCTCTGTTGGTGGTAAGTGTTTTACCATTCAGGTCAAGGCAAATCTTTGTGTTGGTGAAGGTCTTGGCACCCATCGTGATGTTGTTTGCCAAGTAGTAGTGCCCGGCTTTGTTAGTGATTTCATCGGTTGTGGTGAAGGGTGTCCACTCTACGGTTTCACCGCAGAATTCACACTCTGCACTCCGGGGGTCTGCCGCAAAGGCAGTGATTGCCAACAGGCTTACGGTCAAAACCAGCACTGTCAGCAGGATCCAAAAACGGTTTTTCATTGAAAGTACCTCATTTCCTAAAATTTTGGCAATCTTTAGTATAATACACATTTTCAAAATAATCAAGGGGCTCTGCAAATTTTGCAGAGCCCCTGCAGACTGTCGAAAAATTTATTTTTCGACAGTCTGACAGAGGTCAAAGGAGCCGCAAAGACGAAGAAAACGATCTCGTCGGCGTACATATGGTACGGTAGAGA
>JAZQHW010000153.1:0-3392 GCA_045540795.1 Faecousia sp.
GGCTTCGATGGCACTTTCCAGCCGGTGGGGATAGCTTCGGCGGTCTTTGTAGACCGTCAGCAGGTCCAGCTTGTCCTTTCCCTTCAGGATGGCAGGATCTCCATCCCGGAGCAGTAAGTAAAACAGAAAACTTAAGTCAAAATGGGCATTGTATGCCAGCAGCAATGTTTTGGGCGTCAGCATCCGGGCAATGTCAGCACAGAGCCGGGTCTTGGGAATGCCTTTTTCCCGCAGATCCTGGGTGGAAATACCGGTGAGCTGTTCGATCATAGGAGGCACAAAACCTCCGGGACTGAGGGATATCAGCTGGTCATATTCCTGCACGATCTCAGCTTTCCCGTTTTTCTGCTCTACCACCACTGCGGCAAACTCAATGATCTCGTCTCTTTGGAATGCCAAACCGGTGGTTTCGGTGTCAAAAAGCACCAATCTGTCATATTTGGAAAATAATGTTTCAAATTCAGTCATTTGTAACTCCTTTTGCTAGGTCCCGGGCACGGCGGAATTTGCTTGCCGTTTCCGGAACCAGTCCGTAAGCCAATGCCAGCTGCATACCGTATGCCTGTGCCCCTGCGGGATCTCCGGATTTCAGCTCTACCTCTATTTCACACAGAGGGAGCTGCCTGCCGCCGCCGGAAAGGATTCCCTGATCCAGCGCCAGCTCCACCTGGCAGGTGGGCAGCGTTACTGCTTTGGCGATCCGTGTGAACCGGGCGCTGCAAACCGGCTGAATGCCTTCTTCCAAAAGGACAGGCAGCTCCGGTAAACCGGAAAGTTTACATAACTCTTTTAAAGCTTCTTCTATAGTAGGGGCAAGAACCTCAAATTCGTTTCTGCTGATCCCCGCTGCGGGGGTTTTTAAGGTGCAGACAGAGAGGTTGTTTTCCTGCCGCCGCCGCAATGTATAATGCCGGGTGGACAGGGCTTCTGTAGGGGTGTCATAATAGGTGGTTTCCATTTCATACCGGATCTCTTCTCCCGGGACGGTCTTTTGCAGTTGGGACAGGATATCTTCCGTTGCCCGGTATTTCAGTTCAAATTCGATGCCCATATAGCTGCTCACCTTCCTTATTGGTTTATTATACACGCTTCTGCTCCCCTGTGCAAGAACTCCTTTTGATAAGGGGTGCTGTTACGACAAAATCCTTGGAAAATCTGTGGTAGCATAGGGATATCTAGCCTAGCTTGAAAGGTCGTGTTTACATATGCTGCTTTCCCTACAAACCTATGTGCGCCGGGGGAAACGATCATTAAAAAATCTTTTGCTGGATCCCCGGGTGTATCTGTATGCCAGGGCAGCTGCTTGCGTTTTGGCTGGCTTCTGCCTCAGTGCCGCTTCCCTGGGACAGGTCGCTATGCCCCTGGCAATGGGGTTGGTTTGTGCCTGTACCGGTTGGTCTGCGGTATTGGTGGCTTTGGGCAGCGGTCTTGGGTATCTTCTGTTTTGGGGCAGTGCCGGGTATCAATGCTTGCTGTGGCTGGCGGCAGCGTTGCCCGGAGCGTTGATTCTGGGGGGAAGAAGAATCGAACGGGAAACACCATTTCTGCTTCCCGCGGTGGCAGGCTTGATCGTTTCTGTTTCCGGGGTGATCTTTCAAACCTGGATGACGGAAATGCTGCCGGTGGGATTGTACTTAACCAGGATCTGCCTGGCAGCAGGTTCTCAATGGATCTTTTCCCGGTTTTTGCAGCGGCGTAATCCTATTGTAGACTGGATCGCCTGCGCCTTGGGTATTTTGGCATTGGCGCAGCTGATGCCCGTTCCTTATTTGGGGTTGGGATATGTGGCGGCAGCAGCCGTGACGGTGTCCGGTGCGTTCCCGGCGGCTGCTTTGGCTGGTGTGGCGCTGGATCTTGCGGATATTACGCCGGTTTCTATGACGGCGGTGCTCAGCGCAGCGTATTTGGTACGGTTTTTGCCCAAATATCCCCAATGGTCCCGGGCAGTAATGCCGGCTGCCCTCTGCCTGTTTATGATGATCCTCCGGGGACAGCCGGATTGGTATGCCGTTCCCGGCTTGCTGGCAGGGGGGATCCTGGGGATCTTTTTGCCGTTTCCGGAAAAGCTTCCCAACCGAAGAGGAGAAACCGGCATTGCCCAAGTGCGACTGGAAATGGCAGCGGGGGTTTTGGCACAGACGGAGCAGCTGCTTTTGGAGGCACCGGTGGCACCGGTGGATGAGGATGCTCTGATCACCCGTGCGGCAGAACAGGCGTGCCACGATTGCCCTTGCCGCAGAAACTGCAAAGACAGCAAAAAGCTGGGGCAGCTGCCGGCAGCACTGCTTCACAAACCCTTACTGACACCGGAAGAGCTGCCCATCATTTGCCGAAAAAGCGGTAGATTTTTGGCGCAGCTTCATCGCAGCCAGGAGCAGCTGCGAACTATCCGGGCAGATCGGGAGCGGCAACGGGAGTACCGGGCGGCGGTGATTCAGCAGTTTGCTTTTATAACAGAGTTTTTGCAGGAGCTTTCCGATGAGCTTGCCCGGCGGATCCCCAATATCGAGCCGGTGTATTCTCCTTTGGTGCAGATCTACGGAAATCGTCCGGAGCCGGATAACGGGGATCGGTGTATCTTATTTCCCGGAACCCGATGCCGGTATTATGTGATCTTATGTGACGGAATGGGTACAGGTCCCGGGGCAGTGCAGGAAGGAAAGCTGACTGCCGGAATGCTGCGGCGGATGCTCACAGCCGGATATCCGGCAGAGCACGCACTACGGACGGTGAACAGCGTCTGTGCCTTGCGCAACCGGGCAGGGGCGGTGACGGTGGAGCTTTTGGAGGTGCAGTTGGACACCGGGAAAGCCCGGCTTTTTAAGTGGGGCGCGCCGCCCAGTTATTCCGTGACCCGGTTAGGGGTAGAAAAAATCGGGACAGCCGGACCGCCTCCGGGACTGTCCGTCACAGACAGTCAGGAGAAGGTCTATGGGCTGTCCCTGCGCAGAGGGGAATTGCTGGTTCTGGTCAGCGACGGTGTAGGAGAAGAGGAAGCCCTACACTGTTGCGTGAAGCTGGCAGACCGGACACCGGGGGAGCTGGCAGCCGGTCTGCTTGCCTGCGGGCAGTTGGGTGGAGAGGATGACGCAACGGTGGTAACTGTCCGTTTGAAGGAAGCTTAACGCGTCTACATAATATCACAAAAAATATGCGCAATTTGTCGAAACACAAGATATTGACAATGATTTTTTAGAAAATTACTATATCTTGCAAAAATTTCCCATTCGTCAAAATATAGGTTGACATAATAAAAAAACAAAGGTGCGTTGCAAAATGTAAACTGCACCCCGTCAAGTAGACAGTGAAATAAAATAAAAATTTTCTTGCTTCCGGTGACCTATTTTGGGTTACCGGAAGTCTTTTTATGCTGCCAATAGATAGCTGTGGTG
>JAZQHW010000154.1:0-1947 GCA_045540795.1 Faecousia sp.
ACGATCCGACTTACTAAGATCTTTAACCAGCCAGCAGCCTACAAGCCCCTGTTTGACAAGTTCAAAGCCTTCCTGCACGCCGGGGCGATTGAAGTTCGTTCCGGTATAACCGTCATCCACCAGAATTTTCAGGTTCGTGTACCCGTGGTCACGGGCATATCGGGTTAAATACTCTCGCTGATTTGCGATACTGTTACTCTCGCCATCTTGGGCATCCTCATTGCTCAAACGACAGTAGAGAATGGTAATTATCTGCTGATCCAACATAATATCCTCCTTTGGTTGTTGGTCAGCCGACAGTACCATTGTGCATACTGGAATTATATCATGTTTTTGTGTCGCAGTCATTAACAAATCACCCCCTTGTCAGAAAAAATGAGCCGTTTTACCTTGTCAGCAAGCGGCTCATTTCCACCACATTCTGTTTCAATCACATACCATGTGTTCCCAATCTTACGCTCAATGGTCTTACGGAAAGAAGACTGTGCCGCTTCCCAACGCTTGCGGCATTCTTCCAGAAAATCAATGGGCGGCTCAAAAAGCGGGTCGAAGCAGGAGCAAATATCAATATAGCCGATGGCATCGTTGATTTCTTCCATCGGGGCATCTTCCATAATCATCTTGTTAATTTCCTCTACGGTTTTATTCATAGGCAAATAGTTCCTTTCTTAAATTTCCATATCCTGTCCACGCTTATGGGCAGGGTGCTTGTGTTCTGACATTTCCTTTCCTCTGGCGAGGATGGCATTGACAAAAGCCCAAACCTTTTCAGATGCAATTTCCAGTGCATCCAAGAAAGGCTGGGCTTTCTGCTTGAGTTCCTGATATTGTTCGTTCAGCTTTTCAAAACGCTGCTTCCATGTCTTTGCGCTTTTGTCCGCCTGCTCGAATTTCTGCTTGTATTTTATCTTCTCTGCCTTTTCTGCAAAGCTACTGACCGCATAATCCTTTAGGGTGCGGCACTCATCCGGTGTCAGCGTGATATTTCCGGTGATGGCGTTTTTCTTGCCCATCTCCTCAATGTCCTGCACCGTCAGCGCAATGGTCTTTGCCGTCTTGGTTTCCTTTTGCAGAGATTCCAGTTTCTTTTTCTGCTTTTCCGTGGCAGACTTGGCATCCTCTAAGGTCTGCTCCGCCTGTGCCACCTGTCCGGTCACAGCTTCCAAACGCTGCTGTTCTGCCTGTACCTTGAACTGCGTCACCGTCAGATGTTCCTCAGTGCTGCCACGCTCTCCACGCTCCACATCGGTATATCCGGCAGCCCGCATGAAATGAAAAAAGTCATCCTGCAACACACTGTAGGATGACTTCAAAATCTTTTTCCCCTTTGCGTTGAGCATGGGATTGCCGTCCTCGTCAAGTACCGGCTTGGAATCCCATTTCTTACTGCGGCTGACCTGCGTGATCGTTTCCTTTACCGTTCCCCGGAGGGATTCATCCTTGCACCGCTTTGACCAAAGGATCTGCTTTTCCACCACCGGGATATAAACCACATGAAGGTGGTAGTGCTACACATCCTCGCCCAGAGCTTCGGACATTGCCCGGTTGCGTTCATCGGCGTGCATCACAGCGGAGAGGATATACTGCTCACCGCCCACGATCTCCACAGCAGCTTTGTAGGCATCGGCATAGAACTGTTTTGCAAATTCATAGCCGCCGTGGTTGTAGAAGTAAGCGGAGTTCACATCGAAGATCAACTCGCCGTATTTGACGGCATCCGGTTACAGACCTCTGGTGGAGATCACGCCGTCCTGTTCCATCTGCTCAAACATTTTTACATAATCGTCCGTGGGTGCTTTGAAATGGACGTTCAACGAGGTGCGCTCTGGTACGATGTCCTGATTGCTGTAGCTGTCCTTTTCACGCTCATTGTGTTCCTGTACCTTCGCCACATCAGCCGGTGTTTCCAAGTCCTGATTCCGGGCTACGGTACGATCTATTCCATCG